>NZBO01000035.1 GCA_002686315.1 archaeon
GTGGGTTGCGCTCGTGGCAGCACCAGACGTGGGAATTGCATTTCTAGGATCACAAGGTGATATCTGGGATGCACATTGGGACATGTTTCTTGCGTTGGTAGGAGCGGGAGTTGCGTTTTTGTTTGTGAAGTGGCATGATAGAAGTATCCTACGAGTTAAGAAGAAGTGAGTACTTCTATTGCTATGTATTAGTGGAAATTGGGGTAACTGGTTCTTTTTTCTGTATTAAACTCCAAATGGAATAGATTAGAAGAAAAATGATGATGAAGACTACCAATCCCTGTCCCCATTGGATCCCACATCCATACTTGCACTGAATAAGTGAAAAATGGAAGGCTCCAACATAACCAGTAATCAACGCAAGAAGTAAAGATGTAATCGTCTTTGCTTTCGTAAACTTGAAATCCATATAATTTGGACAATTGCAATATAATATATAATCTTTTCGAAGGGTCAAAGCAACAAAACCTTTATATTCCCATGAAGAATTGTCTGCTTATGGCAAAGTTGTATCAGCAAAAGTGGTGGAAACGGGTGTTCATGAAACCAGTGAAACGACCCAAGGTGGATATTGAGAAAGATCTGAGTGCTATCAAAGACTGTTTGATGCATATCACGGATGATGTAACATTTTTACAGGACCAAATAAAGGCGTTAGATGAACTTGAAAAAGAGCGGAAGGTAGCGCATAGTAAGATTCTTTCTGTGAATATTGAGACGCAGCAACATGTTCTCGAGAAACTCATTGGACGCTATCAAAGTTTCCAAGATGACGTGGATATTAACGGGTTACGGTTAAAGATGATTGCGTCTGAATTTTTGCGTAATGCCGCGAAGGCAGGGAAAGATGATATCGTGAAAGAGAAGAAGCATGATCCGCAATGGAATTTTCAGTGGTGAGATCTCTTTTCTTGAACTTAATAGGTAATCTCTTTAAAAAACTAAAAATTTTTTGGCACTTTTGGTTTCTGCTCAGTGAAGGTTTATATAATATCTCAAGATATGAGACTATGTTCGAGAAAATCGCTGAGAAGTTTAAGAAAAAGAGCAATTTTCCAGATGATGCTGATGGTAATGTTCTCAGAGGCCTAGTGGATCGTGGTGTAGATTTATCCAGGCCTTGCGTTGTTGAGTTTTTTATTACTATCCCAAATGAAAGTAAAGGTAAAGAACTCTTAAAAATACTCGAAGAAAATAATTTCAAAGATTGTCGTCTTTACCACAATGTGCCTGATGAACATTATGATTTTGAAGATTCCTGGGACATCATTTACACGAAAAAATTCGTTATAACTTATGATGAGATAGTAAACATTCAAAATAAATTAGATGAATTAAGTAAACCTTTCGATAGTCACATTGATGGATGGGGAACATTTGGCCCAAAACAAGATTAAGCATGCTTCTTCTTAGAAAATTCAAACTTCTTAATTCTCCCTTTCTTAATATCATCAAGAGATTTTAACATAGACCGAAGAAATTGATTCTGATCTTTCAGTTCATCTTTAATATGTTTCACTTCTTTCATTGTGCAACCACCAGAACTTTCCGAGTCTTCTCTACTTCAATCAGTTCCATGCAGAACTTGTCGATGAGCTTGTGGCGTTCTTCCATCAATTTTTCCATTTCTTGATCCATTTTTAACTCTATGTCCTAGATGTTTATAACTTTTTCTCTCCTTTTTCGATAAAATCCTTAAACATCTTCAAATTATGCTTGATGATATTAATGACTGTTTGTTGATTTTTCTTATCTGATGTCCCTACAAACAAGACCAATACTTGTTCATCATAAATCAGATAATAAACACGGATGCCACCATTCTTGAGTTCCCTAAACCATTTGTAACCAAGCGGCTTACCAATACTGTAAGGGTCTTCTTGAACTTGTTTGAATTGTTCCTCAAATCGTTCTTGGATATCTCCAGATAGTCTATGAAACTGTACTTCAAATTCTTCTGTCTCTTTTAATTCCCACATAATTGAACAAGAAACAACAAATGACCTATATAAAACTTCACTGTACCAAGCTCATAATCTACTTCGCGAAAATACGATATTTCTCTTTACCTTGAATTTCTGACAAGATACGTTTGACAACTACTGTTTTTGGATCTGGGAGTAATTTCACTCTATTTTTAAGATCACTGAAATCTACAAATGGTTTCCCTCTCCGTTCATTCAGTACTTCCCACATATGTTTCTTCCCTAAGCCAGGAAGAAGTTCTAACTGATGCATCCGCATGCTTAATGGCTGTGCGGTGTTAAAGAACTGAACGAACCGTTCCTGGTTAGATTCAACAAGTGTCTCGATAGCGTGTTTCAATTCCTTGGCAGCGGTTGATGTTAACCGTTCCGCGTCAATTTTACCTTTGATGTGATGGATTTCATCCCGTTTTCCTTCACCAATATAGACACGTTGGTGCGGTTGCAAGAAGACGTCTTTCTTTGGAATGAGTTCAAGTATTGAAAGATGGTCTTCTCCTAATGCTTGCGCTATCGGTGTCTTTAAATTTCCTGTCTCGCTCGCATATCCGTGCGGGAGGAAATCTAAGACAATCGCGTTCTCTTCCCTATCGTTCTTTGTCTCTTCCATAGCGTAGTCACTGCCTCAAAACGTGTTCTTTTGGAAGGAAAGGCCTTTTTCTTAATAAATGTTATGTGAAAAAAGTGAATTTAAAGGTAAATAGAGACAGACACAAGCGCAAATGGAGGCCATGTAAGAAGGCAGTGCCCTTGTGTCAGGTAATAAAGAATAGTCTAACAGTATATAATTGATAGATTTTATATAAAAGAGCTAATAATAGCTAGTATGTACCAACAACCGTTATTATGGGATATGTATGAGATTAGTTATGGGCAATCAACGCTTATTGGTGTCAAATTTAGGGGTAGGATTCGGAAATATGCTTTATCCCAAGGAAGAATGGTACTTGCAGAGAATGCAGTGGATGTTGAAGGTAAAGTCCGAATCGGCGTTCCTCATGGAGAAAAGATCGAATGGCTAAAACCTTTCATTTTAAGTATAATGCCTGGTTCTTCCTTCACAAAAGTGTTAGAAAATGTGAAAAACCCAATCTTATCAAAAATCAAGTGTAACTTTGAAGAACGATACACTATTTAAGCAAATTCTTTCACGGTAGCAACGATTGCATCCATATCTTTCTTTGGCATGCTTAACGGATATGCTGCAAGAACGGTCTTTAAATCAACCACTTTTGTAGGAAGAAAATCAATTATTTTACTGACATGTTCCTCTTTTAATCGTGTTAAACCAAGACCAAGAAGTTTTTCTTTCAATTCTGTTGCTTTTTCTAAAGAAAGTGCTGGTTGAAAATTTTCAACGAACTCTTTCGCTTTATTTGATCGATAATTAAGTTCTTCCTCACGCTTCGTGACTTTCGCCATGATTGCTTTCACATCCGCTAAGGAAAGTGTTGATTCTTCAATAAATTGTGGTGTCGCCATTTTATGCTTTTTTCAAATGAATTGGATGAATAAATAACATCTTTTTCTTCGTTTTATCGGTAATTTGAACCTCATAACACGCACCTTTCATTTTGCCTGTTATGGTACCTGTAAGACCATGGAATCGTGGGAAAAATTGTCCTTTCTGGATGCCAGAATGTATTTTCAAGTTCACTTTTGCACCATTGTCAAACGTTTGGAAGTACTGACTTAACGGCACTTTTCCTTTCTCTTTATAGTGTCGAGAGAACTTATGTCTCGTTTTCCTGTTTTTTGTTCCTATTCTAGTAACCATGCTAGTTGAAATTTGTGGGTGGTTTATAAATGTTTTGGGAGGAATAGACTGGTTTTTGTTTAATTACCTATCAGTTACGAAACTTTTAAAAAGTAATGAAGGTATTTTTAGAATATGAAATCAAAACTCCTATCATTAGCACTTATTGCAGGTATAGCTGGATGTGGGGAAAATTCTCAAACAATTCAATACAATGACGCAATTTCTTCTCAGGATGATAGATCTGCTGATTCTTGCACACTAATTCCTAATTACCTTTGTGATTATATTACACAAGAGGAACTTGACTCCATCCTCCCTCATTACGATGGTAATACAAGAGAAAGAGAAGAAATTCTAACTGATCTAGCACTTGAAGCTCAAAAAATCGTGCATGCTCTTTGGTTAGATCAAAGTGGTCAGGTACCATGGTCTCTTAGTGAATATTCTTCTCAAGAATTAGACCTGTTATATCAAATTGAAGTTGAAGGATACGAACTTGGACCTCTTCGAGGTGGACTAAGAAACGTAAATCTGTATTTTAGCTCAAACATTCAAAAAGAAACAAGTAAGGTTTTTCCCCTCGCAATGCAAATTGTGCAAGGATCAGAAAACCATAAGGAAGCTGTCATTAAAATTGTTGAGTGGGCAGAGCAAAACTTCTTTCATTTTATGACTTCTTGGGAAACCCCCTACACCACGCAAGATCGAGCTCAAATTTGGTTAGATGATGTTTTTGAACATAGAGCGGTAGGATGTCATGAAGCTTCATTTATTGTTGCAACAATGCTTCGATCTCTAAATATTCCTGTAGATTATGTTTCTAATTTTCAAACAGGCCATGGTTTAACATACCTACCACGTCAGCAGCGTTTTATACATGGCGATCATATCGCAATGAACTCAGTTATGCCTGGAGAAGAGCTTTTATTATCTGATGAAATAGTTACCCAAATAACAGAAATTCCAGAGAATTATCTCTCTGTATTAAACTATCACCCATATAGTGAGATTGGATTGGTAAGAGGTTTTGA
The DNA here is from genome assembly GCA_002686315.1 of archaeon. GTDB lineage: Archaea > Nanobdellota > Nanobdellia > Woesearchaeales > GW2011-AR9 > UBA11998. Next base: position 4,776 of record NZBO01000035.1, read on the forward strand.
TAGTGAGAATACTGGACTTCAAGTTCTTGGAAGAATGCCTTTAGACACGCCACAAGAACAGTTAGATGATATTAGTAATAGACTATCAGACTACAATATTGAATTTATACCTATTGGACCTGCTTTTGATGTAATTGGATTTAAGCCAGTTCCTAGTTTGGATGATTTATTAGAAAAAATTCATGAATAAGTCTTATAAAAAGACTACAATATTACCTCTCTATATGAATCAGGCACTTAAAGAAATCATAGAACAGATTAAAACTCAGCAAATTTCGTCTCAGAAAGCATTGAATCATCTGAAAAGAGATATTGCGAAAAAGTATCGGTTGCCAAACATCCCCACAAATTCTTTTTCTACATTTACAATATCTCAAGCATTTGTCCCTACTCTGGTGAGAACAAATGTTGAGGTGATATAAAAATGGAAAATGAAACAATACTATCGGGATATGTTAGATATAGGCCTGTGAATAAAACATATTATTTAATGGTTAATTCTCGTCGTTTATGTACAGCTCTATCAAAGCAAGGAACTGTACCTACGGTTAAAGTAAGTAGAAACAACCATTTTTTCAGCGTTGGTCTTAATCCTAGTGGAAATGTTTTCAAACCAAGGTCTAAAGAGCTTGTAACTTGCATTTCTGGAAATACACTTCTCTCAAAAAAAGAAAGAGAAAATCTTACATCTAATGATTCAAAATTTAGCTTCCCGGTAAAAGTTAAAATTAATCCAGGAGAGTTCAAATTAGACCGTTATGATTTATACCCTGATGAAGATGCAGCAGTATTGGCACGCTCTCTTTCAAAGAACGGTGTCAAAATCCCTAAAAGAATAATGACTCCGAAAGCTTTTCCACATGATCTTGAGTTTAGACATTTCGATAGTAAGGTAATTATTGAAATTACCCAGGTAAGACCCTCAGAGAAGAACCACATGAACTTTAGACATCAGCCACAAGGTGGTTCAATTAGGGCACATATTTTTGATATTTATAGAATGTGTGTGAACACAGCCTTATTAGGCAAAAATAATTTAACTGGTTTCGTAATTTTACACCAAGATTGGAAAAATTATAATCATATTGTAGATTTAATTCCAGAACTTGCAAAGATAAATTGTAACATCATATTTACAGATTTCAATAAGAGTTGGGAAGTGGATAGTTCCAACAAAATAATGGGGGTTTTAGTCAATGAATGAAGAAGAAGCACTTAAAGAAATAATTTTTCAAATAAAGGAAAAAAATATTACAAATCAGACTAGTTTGAACTCATTAAAACGTAAAATATCAAGCAAGTATCGACTTAAAAGAATCCCTACAAATATTAGGATCTTATTGTCTTTACCAGAGGACAAAATGGATCAATATAGACATATTTTGCTGACGAAACCAACACGAACCATCTCTGGTGTTAGCCCTGTTGCGATTATGACAAAACCCTCAAAATGTCCTCATGGTAAGTGTACTTTTTGCGTCGGTGGAATGAATTCCCCATGGGGTGATGTTCCTCAAAGTTATACAGGTCACGAACCTACCACCATGCGTGGGATACGAAATGATTATGATGCGTATTTACAAGTTTTTAATAGGTTGCAACAATATGTTTTACTAGGCCAATCAATGGATAAGATTGAGATTATTGTGATGGGTGGGACATTTCCAGCCGAACCAGATGACTATCAAGAAGAATTTATTCTTGGTACGTTTAACGCAATGAACGATTTCAGTGATTTGTTTTTTGTTGAGAACAATGATGAGAGTACGAATGACAAGAAAAAATCAGTATTCGATTTCGTGAAATTTAAAGATTTCTTTTTCCTCCCTGGTGAGATGCATGATCCTGTACGTGAGAATGCAATTAAAACGAAATTAAAAGAATTGAAAAAGAAGCATACAGATGCTGCAACGACGCTTGAAGACGCACAGTTGAAAAATGAAACAAGCCATGTCCGGTGTGTCGCGTTATGTATCGAAACAAAACCTGACTGGGCGCTATTGAATCACGGGAATGTAATGTTACGGCAAGGATGCACGCGTGTTGAGTTAGGGATTCAATCCGTGTATGACGATGTGCTGAAACATGTGCATCGAGGGCATGATGCAGCTACGAGTAAGAAGAGTATTCAGGTGTTGCGTGATCTTGGTTTCAAGATTAATTTTCATTACATGCCAGGCTTACCGTTAACGGATCGAGAGAGAGATATTGCTGGCATGCGGCAATTGTTTACCGATGATGACTATAAACCAGACATGATTAAGTTCTATCCGTGCATGGTAGGGCCAGGGACGCCACTCTATTATCAGTGGAAGAAAGGGGAATTCACACCGATTGATACGGAAGAGGCAGCTTCCAGGATAGCGGAGATAATGAACATCATTCCGGAATATTGTCGAGTGCAACGGGTGCAACGTGATGTTCCTACAAAATATTGGGAAGCGGGCGTTGATAAAACGAATTTACGGCAATATATGAATCAAACGAAAGAATTTGTGAGCAGAGATATTCGAGCAAGGGAGCCGAAAGGGAAGAAAATTGAGTGGGATGCTGTCGAGATCAAGGTGACAGAATATACTGCATCAGGTGGTACGGAATTCTTCATTGCCGCGGAGGATGTGAAGAACGATGTTATTATTGGTTTTGCCAGATTACGGTTTCCGAAAGAGTATTTGCGTTCTGAAATAGTAGAGGGGAGTGCGTTACTTCGTGAATTACATGTCTACGGTACTGCAACTGCTCTTGGTGAGCAAGGTAATGTACAGCATAAAGGCTGGGGGCAGAAATTGGTAAAGAAGGCGGAAGAGATTGCTCGTTCTCATGATAAGACAAAGATGGTTGTCATCTCTGGTGTGGGTGTGCGTCGGTATTACATTGATAAGTTAGGGTATCAAAAGGAAGGGTATTATGTTGTGAAATCATTGTAATTTCGCTACCATTCGTTTATACGCAAAATCCATGAGTGTTTTCAGGTTAACAGTATCTGCTCTGTTATATTCTACCAATGTCTGTAATGCCTGTTTGTTACCACGTTCATAGCGTTTCCACAGTCGAACTGCTTCATAGCCATCTACCTCCGCTAACTCTTCATCTCTGCTGATACCGACATCTTTCTCGATATTCTTTAATCCGCCTGAAAAACCTAAACTCTTCATCACATAGCGTAGGTCTACGTGGAACATGTTCAAATCTGTTGTTGGAAAATGGTGTTTGAGGAAAGGCACGTCGAAACATTTTCCGTTAAACGTGATAAGCATGTTATATTGCTTCATCCGTGCATGGAACTCGTCTAGATCTTTGCCGTTGATTAAGACGTTGCTTTTCTCTCCGTCAAACATGCCAATCGTGGTTACTTTATTCCGTTGTTTTGATAATCCCGTTGTTTCAATATCAAGAAAGCATGGTTTTGCATGTTTGTATAAACGCCATTGTTGGTTACTTGGCAGACTTTGAAAGAATTGTAAGTTATCATTCTGTAAATGGTGGATGCTGTGCTCGACATGTGTACATGCATGTTGCGGACAGTTGTGCAGATGTGGTTTTTCTAAAAATTCATCCCACGACGTGATACCTTTCCGCCATAACTGCTGTTCTTTATGTTCGGTTATTCCTTTAATATGACAGAACGTTTTGGTAATCATCTATGCACCTCATTGTGAGGATTTGGTGAGGGTTTATATTGATTTCTGTTGTCAGTTCCCCCCATACAGGAAATAAGTATTCATCAATCCTTCTTTTATTGAAAGGAATATGTATAACGCAACGTCATCACAGTACTGTCATTCTGGAGCTGATTCATCTCCGGGTTTCTTCGTTGAAAATCTTTCTCCTGGACATAATCCTAACGTTGCGGAACCGACTTCCATTGATATCTTTACAAGATACGCGATGGATGTTACGACGTTTTCTGATCCAATTAGCGCAGTGAAATCGCTCTATAATCATGCAACTGAATTATCTGCTATGACAGATGAGAGACAACCACTTGACGTGCTTACTAATTTTGTTGTAGGAATAGGAAACGTGCGTTCCAGGCTGAAAGATTTGTCCTGTCAGTATGTTGCAGATGCGTTAGATGAGTATGTATCAGGAAAAATTTCAGTTGTTGAATATGAAGATTCAGTTCACCAGGTAGATGCTGCATCGGCAGCATTTGAATCTCTCACTGCCTATCTGATGGAACCAGAGATCCATGAACATGCGTTTGAAAATGGGAAAGATTTGCTTCACTTTTATGGTGAAATAGTACCCTTATCTTCCCATTTACATGATGAAGTAAGTGA
>NZBO01000036.1 GCA_002686315.1 archaeon
AAAAGAAGCGTTGTTTTAAAAAATGTACTAACAATCTACGACTGCAACAACTATATTCCAGAACTCGCAAATACACTATATACCCCTTTGCAGTAATGTTTATATACTTTTGCACCAATGCATATAGACAATGGGGGGTTTTCAGGTACAACGTAGATCGCGTGATGTAGGAGTGCTGCTCTTAATATGGTGCGGTCTCATTGTACCTACATTTTCTGTCGCGTTATTTGTGTGGGTTGTCTATGATATGACAGCATCAAAATTGTTCAGTGTCTACTTCCTTCCGCAATATCTCGCATTCGCAATCATCCTTATTATTGCAGTTATCTTGCTAATCTTATTCAAGTCAGGATTACTCATCACAACATTCGGTAGTAAGAGTAAAATTGATTTTCTCACGCGAAAGATAGATTCACTGAAGTATGTTGCAAATAAACAACATAAAGCAGTTTCGTCAATGAAGAAGGAAGGAAGTTTGTTGCAAAACGATATGCTAAGTATGCAAGATACCATGACATCACATAAAGAACATCTAGCATCTATCCAAACACAAAAGAAAAAAATTGAGAAAGAGTTACATGTTTTAACAAAAGAACATAGCAAGATGCAAAAAGCAGTTGCAGTAGGACAGGAAGAAAATGAGCGGCAGCATAAGAGAAAAACGCATTTGCAAACAGAGATTAAAACGGTATTGGAAGCACATAAAACGAAAGAGAAGGCAATTCAGCGTAAAACGAAAGAACTGGTGTCATTAGAGAAGAAGGCGAGCCAGTTAGACGATAAGATAGCAACCAAAATTGCAAGTTTGAAAACATTGCAGACAGCGGTGACGACGGTACCTACACCAACAACAGTACTTACAAACGGTGCACAGAGTATGCAGGATGTCATCGCGCAAGTTCGTGGGAAATACACACAATTTCCGGTGAAAAATAAACAGCAGCGAGTGGAGTTGGAACGATTCGTCGCGCGGCTTGTGCAAGAGCAGCATTCAACCTTTACAACAAGCCAAGTACTTACCGTCATGGTGAATGCGTATGTAGACGCAGATTCGAAACGTGATACGCTACGAAAAGAAATTACAAAATGGGTCGAGAACGATTCATTCGTGAAAAAGGTTGCGAACAAAGGTGTCGCAACTGAGTATAAACTATTATAACGGAGGGAAATAAAAATGAAATATGGTAAATTTGGGGTAGTACTTCTGCTGGTCTTGCTTGCAGTACCCTTAGCACTAGCTGGGCCAGAAGATTTTAGAGTCAATGAAGGTGATGTGGAAGGGATTGACGGCATGGAAGAAGTCACAGGAAAACTTGCAAACATTATTGGTATCGTCCAATACATGGCAGTTGGAATCGCAGTGTTATTTGCAAGCATTACAGGGATTCAATTCATGGGTGCACGTGATCCAGTCGAGAAGAAACGATTAGGAGATCGATTGAAATATGTTCTCCTCGGATTAGCAATCGTTGTACTTAGCTTCCCATTAGTAAGATTAGTGCTATAGATGCTATGAGATTTGTTTTTTTATTTTTTTTTGTTATTATATCAGTGATAGGTGTTCACGTAGTTGCACTGCCAGATACATTAAGCATGGCATATTGTGAGGAAGGCAGGGAACATCATTTCACAGCACCACGGCCTGATGTTTGCGCTAAATTGCGTGAAGGAAACCTCCATAATGAACCATTATCAACTCAAAAAAAAACAATGCTTGCGATACACACTGAAACAGGACCTGGATTTTATACAAAAAATCTTTTCACAAATAGATGGAATGAGCGCATGATAGTAGATGGCAAACCAACAGATGTAGTTGAACGAGGAGATGTTCGGTGTCAAGATGATCCCGCTACAAACTGTATTTCCTCAACATGGATGGATATCGCTGCGATTGATCCCTCGTTTCATGTTGGTAATGATATGTTTGTTCCAGAACATGTAAATGCAAGCATCGTCTACGGATACACGTTAGGGAAACCTCGTAACAAACCGATAAAATTATTCACATCCAGACCACGCACAGATGTGTACCACTTAGCAAGTATTGGTGGACGGTATTGTGGTGTTCTTTTTTCAAATCAGGATGATAGTTCTCTCTTCCTCACGATCAACGGAAGATTAGAACGAAACGGTGCCGTATCACCCGGCGGACATTATAACACACGATTACCTTTTAGAACAGTTGAAGGAGATAATACCATTCTTGCAACGCTCCATATCAGGAATAGAATTACATACCAAACATGGGAATGGCAAGAAATGTGGCATGGATCATACATATGCCAGGCATCAGGAAGTGGTCACTATTATGAACGGATGGATATCCCAGTTAGAAAAGAGGCAACCCGATATGAGTTGTATGACAATGCACATTCGGTACAAGTACTAGATCCAGATATAGAACCCATAGTTACTTTTAGAACAGCGATACCTGAATATTCGCTTCGCCTCGGTAAAACGAGATTAACCAGATCACAATATCAATACAAGGTGAATTATTCACATCCTCCTTTTAATTATATGCGAGTGGAACGTAAGGAGGCCCCATATATAACGCAACAAAATCTAAAAGTAGTATCACATAATGATGAAAGTACTACAGTTAAATTGGAACCAAGCGACCTGGCAGTCTGTGAACTCACAATACTAAACCCATTTAGTGAAGCACAGATTGAATGTGATGCATCTGACGCAATTTTCACCCCACGAATACAAGTACAGACAAATCAATCAATATATTCAACAAACGAAAGAATTAATGCGAGTGTTAATGTTACAAAAGAAGATGCAGCAGCAATCGGCAGTGTCTCAATAACATATGCAGGTGTGACACAAGATGTTCTATTGCAGGATGGTGTTGGATGGGCATTGTTCGATCCCGCGATAGATGAAACGATTGTCACAGCAACGTATGAAGACCACGAGAAGAAGAAAAAGATTTTTGTGCATGAAGAGGGACATTATGGTGATATCCTAAAAGCGGTTGGGACATTACTTGCCGTGTTTGTATTATACAAAATGGTGTCACACATCATCCTTAGGAGGCGACTATGAAACGCGTGATACTGCTAAGTCTCCTTTTTGTTGTTCTCATCCCTCTTGCACTCGCGCCGGATAGTGTTGTTTCTGAATCATGCAGAGGCGTTAGCTCATTAGATGCACATGGTGCAACTGCATGTCAGATTGATAGCGCAGCTGCCGTGAAGACTAAATTACTCTCAGATCAAGTAGAGAAAATGAATGAACTCATTAGTGAGTCAACAATCGGAGAAGCACCACCCGTGGAAGATGGCGCGGAATATTTTAAATTATTTCGTTATTTATTTACAGGATTTTTGCTCCTCATTATTGGACTTGTAGGATATAAATTTATGACTGCCGGCCATGACCCAGAACAACGTGAAGAGGCAAAAAAGAATTTTAAGTATATTTTGATCTCGGGAATCCTTGTGCTATTACTTCCTATTATTGTAATTGAAACATATGATCTCTCAAGCGCCTTAACAACTGCCGTCAAAGATCAGAGTAGTTTGAAGCACGGAATAGAATTTATTGGTTACCCTGACTATGTTAAGGCAGACATTGTTGAAAACCTTGATAATATTAACCTCCGATTAGAAAGATTAGCAACACTTGAATCACATGCACCATTTTATCTTATGGCTGGACGAGCCTACGTCACATCCATGTATGCACGACATCTAATTATATTAGTCCTTGTTTCCTTCGCACCAGTTATTTTGATACTTTTTATTTTCGGCCCTACAAAGGAATATGGCAAATTACTCGTGTATCTTTTTGGATTAGAATTAATACTTCCTATAATCAACATTATTACACTTCATTTCGCATTAGGATTTGTAGAAGGTGACTTGAGTTTACCAATCCTTTCCTCCGCCCTTCTCGTCACGGTAGGAATGCACATAATTCTCATACTTGCAACAGTCTTAAAAGCGTCAATGACTATCATAAATCAAATACGGTACCAGGAGCGTGACTAATGGGATTTGACATACCACGAAATTTAACAAAGTACGCGGAAGAATTCCTCTTCGGTCTTTCACTAAAACAATTTATCTACGCAGGCGTCTTTTTGCTTGGATCATTCTTTCTGTTTAGTTATCTTAGTGAAAAAATGGCGACATGGATCGCAGGTGTGAGTGTGCTCCCTATTCTCGCGTTAGGTGTACTTTTTGTCTTCTTCGATTTAGATGCCAAGATGAAAGCACAATTTAATTTAAAGAAGAGTTTGTATAAAACAAGTTATTTTGATCACGCAGTGTCCTCATTTATCGACGTGGAAGAAATCAAAGATGACATTGTCATTCTTAAAACGGGCACGATCATGGGCGTCATTGAAGTAAAACCGCTCGATTTTTTCATCCTTAGTAAAGCAGAGCGGGAACGTGTGCTCACCGCATATAGGAGATGGTTGAAAAGTATCGATTATTACGTGCAAGTGTTATCACGATCCGTGTCTGTCGATTTGGAAACATGGCGCAAATCGATCATCGCAAAAGCAGGAAAGCAGGAGCAAGAACGAGCAACATCATTAACCGACTGGATTCAGAAAGAGATATCAGAACAGAACATTCGTGACAGACGATTTTATATCATCATTCCCGAGAAACAAGAATTGGCAAGACGTCACTGGATTGAGGAAATCAAAAGTATTTTCACGGGAGATTATTCGAGTGGAAGGAAGAGCAGCGAATTTGCAAAAGCGAGTAAATCGTTACGACATAACATGATTAATTGTATGGAAACATTGGAGAAATGTTCCCTTCGAACAAAGAGATTACACACGGAAGATTTGCTTGGGTTATACTCCTCCTATTTCACGAATCAAAGTACGATTAACAAAACAGTCTTATCACCTATAACGCAAATGGATGCAAATGTACAGAAGAAACATGACGTTGAGTTTATGAAATTCAAGAAGTTACATGCACATAAATTTCCGTTTACGACAAATACGCAATAAGTAAGAGCACCATATCAAAGAACGATGGCGCCAAAGGAGGCGATGCGTGAGTAGAACGAGCGCATATCGAAAACTAATCGTTTTCGGGATGTCCCGAAAATCTTTGATTTTCGATACATAATGACGCCGTGCCCCATCGTTCTGAAAAGGAAAAAAATGGCAAAAAAGAATCAAAACAAATTAGCAATTAAGGAAGTACAAGATGATGTTGTCGTCTTTGAAGACGGTAGTATGGTGGCAGTCTTACAAGTGCATCCAGCAGAAACATCTACATTATCTGCAGCACAGAAGCGGCAGATACTTGCGGGCTACCGGTTCTGGTTAGAGAACCTTAGTTATCCCGTGCAGATATGTGCACGTACCGTAAACCTTGAACTAGAGCATTCATTGGAAAAATATCGTGCGAATGTCGAGGTAGCTATTAAGAAACGGAAAGAATACGGTGACGCGTTACGTGAATTCACGGAGTTTTATAGTTGGTTAGAACAATATGTGCAAGAAAATGGGATGTCACGACGTGTATACTACCTCGTGATACCATACCTTCCCTTTTTCAGGAAGAAGAAAGAGTTGAAAAAACATACAGGGAAAGTGGAACATATGAAAATACTCCGGCAACGCATTACTGAAACGCAACAGTGTTTCAAAATTATTGGATTAGACACACACCGATGTAGCGATAAAGAACTTATCAATTTATACTCATCCTTTTTTACGTTCTCGCTCCATAACGAGCAGGGGTACTACGACACGATTGAATCATGCGTGCACACATGGTTAGGAGGAAACACATGAAATTTAACATTTTAAAACGAAAATCAGAAGTTGATGCAACATTTGAACGAGTTGCAGATCATTTACGCGAAAAGAAAGTGTTACTTCCCGCTGAATTTGAAGAGTTATGTAAAGATTTATCTCCAGATGCGAAAGAAGAAATTAAGTCGAAGTTACGTCAACTTAAGTATACGCATAACGAAGATATGTTTGAATTCACAGATGCAAGTAAACCTGCACGTGACATTACCGATAAAGAACTCATTGAACTCCTCATTAAACCTGATTACGTCAACACAGACGAGGATGTCATTCAAGTAGGCAACCAGTTTTACAAAGGAATCGTCGCGTCAGGATTTCCCGCAACGGTTGGCGAGAACTGGTTAGGAGAGTTAACGCAAGAAAAACGGAACGTGGATTTCAGCATTTTTCTGGAACCAAGTTCAGTCAGAGCGATCGAGTTATATTTGAATAAACAGTTACGAAAAGTTGAAAACGATTTGTATAAGTACCAGCAGAAAGGTGTGAGTAATCCTGCACTAAAAGCGAGGAAAGATCAATTAACACAACAGTTGAAACATATCTTAACAGGCGAATATAAGTTGTTTAAAATGTCGCTCCATATAGCAGCAAAGGGGAAGAATAAGGAAGATGTCACGCTTCTTGGATCGAAAGTGGTAAACGATTTACATTCGAAAGGTATCGAGACAAAATATACGACGAAATATAATGAGCAATTGCTGAAAAGTATCATTCCATGTGGGAAGCGGCATCTTGATTCGCGAGAGATATTAGTACCAGGTCCTGCAGCTGCCGCCTCATTCCCGTTTAGTTCCTCATTCTATGATATTGATGAACAAGATGGTGTCTTGCTTGGGTTTAATAGTAACAAAATCCCTATTGCCAAATCTATCTGGAAGTTACCCAAATACGTCGGCACAGTCATCGGTTCGACTGGATCAGGAAAATCCTACGCGACCAAAGCGTTAGTGTTGAATGATAATTTGATTAACGGGACGAAAGTGTTTATCCTCGATCCTGAAGATGAGTATACAGACATGTGTCAGAACATCAAAGATTCGCAAGTCATTCGTCTTGGACGGGATTCAAAAAAGATTCCGAACATATTATCACTCATGGGCGGTTCATTGTCTGATAAATTAATTTCCGTGCCAAAAGTGTTTGATGTACTGCTTGGTGGATTGACTGCATCACAAAAACCGTTGATTGAACGTGCGATCATTGCAACGTACAAAAAGAAAGGGATCGTTGAAACGAATGAAAAATCATGGAAAAAGACACCGCCAACATTGAGTGATCTTGCTGCCATGTTGAAAGCACATAAGAAAAAATGTAGTGATTACAAGTTGAAGTCAGATTATGAAACAATGTCAAATAAGTTGGAACGGTTCACGACAGGTATTTTCAAGTTCATGAACACGACAGGAGATGGGATCAATCCTAAATCAATGTTTAACGTCATTGAATTTAAGAGTATGCCAAACGAAGTTCGACCAGTTCTCATGTTAATATTACTGGAATTTATTAAAACTAAATTTCTGGAAGATAAAGAAAAGAAAATTTTGGTGTTGGATGAAGCATGGCGAGTACTGAAGAACCAGTCTGAGGCTGCGTACGTTGAAAGTTTTGCGAGGACATTTCGGAAATCGAACGGGTCTCTTATACTAATCACGCAAAGTGTGGAAGAGTTGCAAGGATGTCCTGAAGGAAAAGCGTATTTAGCAAATTCAGCATTTACCTACATCTTTAAAACCGAAGGCGTCGTTGTGCAAGAAACTGCCGAGTTGTTTGGGTTGAATGATACGGAGACGGAGATTATAAGTTCAGCAAAGCAAGGTGAAGGCATCTTAATCTGGGGCAAGACGCATCATAAGATTCAAGTTCGAGTTGATCCTAAGACACATGAATTGATTACCACCAATCCGGAAGAAGTGAAGCGGTTAAGAGGAAAGAGGTAATGTAATTAGTATACTCTTTCTCTTTTATCTATTTTTATAATATATAATTTAGACGTGGGATAATTAACAAAATAGAGAATCCTATATGATCCGACTCGAACACGAAACACTTTTGGGTCTTGATATCCTTCAACTCTTTTAGCATCTTTAGGAAATGGGTTTAGTGCTAATTCTTCAACTTTATCAAAAATTCTTTTCACATCAGACTTAACGGCTAACTTTTTCAAAAATTTAGAAGCAGTATTTTCATACTTAACAGAAAACATTGTTTAAAGACCTAACTCATTCTTTAAATCCTCATGAGAAACAAAGTTGGACTCATTCTTTTTCCCTACATTAGCAATAGTCCTATCTACTAACTCCTTCTCTTCAGAGGTTAACCTTGAATCCTCTAGATATTTTCGAATAAAATGCATATCATGCTTAAGATCATCCACGTCTTGTTTAAGACCGGTAAGTGTATCCAACATTTCTTTCTGAACGTTTGCTTCTGTCATTTATATTGTAATAGCGCGATGAATATAAAAAGTTATCGTCAAAAGTGATGCTTCAAGAATATCAATTATTATAAAGAGGAAGAAAAAAGTACTAAACATGAGAAGTGTTAGATATGAGATGGAATGTCCAAGTGCAGATGTTTTGTTTCGTGCGATGAGAGAGATGCCTGCGCCAAGTTATGGTGATGTAACATTTCAAGCACATGGTATTGCTCCATTAGCGTATGATGAAGCATCAATAGGTGATCTTTCAAGCCATATGAAGGCGTGTCAAAAACATAGTGTTCTCCCAGGTAGTTACATTAATCTTGAATTTGATGAAAAGAAAGGGCTTTTCGTTAACACAGGTGGAAATGGACCTACACAAATAGAATACATACTCCCCAACATGACTACAAGTGGCACAATAGATTCGCTTCTTAAACCAAGTCTTGTCCATCAAATTGATGTAAGTATAGGAAGTTCCAAAGATCCTGAGGGGAAACATTATAATGTATTTAAAGAGAGATTATTACACAGACTACAAGAGCAAGGATATCAACCAAGTGAAGGAAGTTTTGAACTCAATAATTGGGAAGGTCCCACATCACGAAGTCAGTTAACTGCCAAGTTTGGATTTGATGCACTCGCTCAACATGATGATACGGCAAAATTAACACTTGATTTTGGAAAAGATCCAACACCAGAACGTCGCGAGGCACTTCAAGCATGGTTTAATTCATTCTGTTGGTAAAACCCCATCCTTTTTATACTATAACATATTCCCAACTGCATGCAAAAAGAGGAGACGTTCTACAACCTTACAGCGGAAGCTGCATGTAAATCCTTAGATAGCACTTCTAAAGGTCTCTCCTCCAGTCAAGCAGAGAGGAGATTACACGAATATGGATTGAATGAATTGCAAGGGCATAAAGGAGTCAGTCCATTCAAGATCTTTATCGAACAATTTACCAGTCCACTTGTCTGGATTCTTATTGGCGCGTTTATTGTATCCTTAGTATTACAGGAACATATCGATGCAATCGTGATTGCGATTATCATAATTGTCAATGCTGCACTTGGTTTCTTCCAGGAATATCGAGCAGAAAAGAGTATTGAAGCGCTCAAACGTATGACCTCTCCGAAAGCGAAAGTGCTTCGAAACGGGAAAGAGATGAAGATTGAAAGTAAATACGTCGTCCCTGGCGATATCCTTATTCTTGAAACAGGTGATAAAATTCCTGCTGATGCACGGTTATTGGAAGAACACACATTCCAAACGGCGGAAGGACCACTCACCGGGGAATCAGTTCCGGTCAGTAAATCAATTAACGTCTTACAAGGTAAAACGGCACTTGGCGACCGAAAAAATATGGTGTTCGCCTCCACCGTTGTGACGAAAGGGCGTGCGACCGCAATCGTGACACACACAGCTATGAAGACAGAAATAGGTAAAATTGCCAAACTTATTTCAGAACAGAAACAGGAAATGACACCGTTACAAAAGAAGTTACGGACGCTTGGAAAATATATGACCATCGCCGTCATTCTCATTGCGGTAGTGGTATTCTTTGCAGGTCTTATTGGTGGTGAAACAGCGTCTGTCATGTTACTTACCGCTATCGCGTTAGCTGTTGCCGCAATTCCAGAAGGTCTTCCTGCCGTCATCACCATTTCCCTCGCGATTGGCGTGCAACGTATGGTCAAAAAGAATTCGCTCGTGCGGAAGTTACCATCAGTTGAAACCCTTGGTTCTGTTACTATTATTTGTTCAGATAAAACAGGGACGTTGACACATAACGAAATGACCGTTACCTCTATGTGGATGAATGGGAAAAGTGTTGGCGTCAGTGGATCAGGGTACGCACCAAATGGCATGTTCACAGTTGACGGGAAGAAAGTGAAAGGAGATGAGTTCGGGCCGCTTCTTCGTATCGGAACGTTATGTAACGATG
>NZBO01000037.1 GCA_002686315.1 archaeon
AAGATATTTGAGTAGTGGAATATCAAAAATAATTTCACCTGCATTATCAGGAAGGAATAGAATTGTGCCTGCATTATTGATTGCGTCATCTAATTCTTTGCTATGATCAATTGTAAATTCGAGTTCGTGAACACGTGTAAATTCTTCTTGAAGTTTTGTTAAATCTGGATTTAAGACAAGAACGGAACCATAATCAAGCTGGTTTCCTTTGACTGCAACTTTAAGTGCATCATGAAACGAGTTGATTTGAAGTGTTGGAAGGATTTTGTTCGCTTCATCATTAGATTTCTCTTTAAGATGTTTGTATGGATCCTGTCCTCCAATTAAACTATAAAATTCTCGATACCAATCAGTACAAAATTTGGTGATTATTGGATGAACATATCCATTTTGGTCAAATTTGTTGGAAAGAAATCTCTTTAACTCTGTTGTAAGCATCGTATATTGTTGTTCTGTTAATTCCGCTTTTTGGAGGAAACTATCTATTATGGAGAAATACGACGCAGGATCTCGATCTTTGGTTTTCATAATTCAATCAACTCCACTTTCCCACCATGTGCTTCTACAACCGTCTGACCAACAATTTGTGTATTACGATGGTTCGCACCTTTCGCCAGAACGTGCGGTTTCAGATGCGAAATGATATTAAGTGGTGTCAATTCATCAAATACCGTTACGGAATCAACGCATTCCATTGACGCGATGATATGACATCGATCTTCTTGCGCAAGTGTTGGAAATTGGTGTCCTTTATTTGTCCGCATCGAAGAATCACTATTGATTGCAACAATAAGATGATCGCCTAGTTCTTTTGCTTTTTGAAGAAATCGTATATGGGTTGCGTTAAGGTTATCAAAATACCCATTCGTGAAAATAACTTTCTTCCCTTCCTGTTTTAGTTGTGTGATTTTGCGTAGAAGTTCCGTGTGATTTGTAATTTTAGTTTCTTTCTCTTTTCCACTTATTGCAATAATTTCATCTGCACTTGCAGTGGATGTTCCTGGTTTACTACAGACAATCGCTGCTGAATGGGATGCGGTAATTGCTTGCTCCTCTAATGATGCATCACTTGTCATAGTCAGTGCAAACATGGTTGAAAGTGCATCGCCCGCACCGCAGACATCAACGATATTTGTCGCAAAGCTTGGAAGTTCAGTTATGACTCCGTCTTTATGTGCTTTGACGCCATCTTTGCCTCGGCTTATGACAACAGTGTTGATGTTATTTTGTGTTGCAAACTGGTGACCATCACCTAATTCTTTCGCTTCAATTTCGTTACAAATAATCATGTCCATATTTGTGAATTCTGTTATTTTGAGTCGTGAGATGCCTGCTGTTTTAACATTATATTGTGTTGCGAGTTGTGTTATGCTATTGAGAAATGGAATTGTAATCAACCCCGTTCCATTCGCTTCATCGTAATCAGCGATGAAGATCAAATCAATTGTTGGAAGCATATTTTGTATAGATTCAAGAACGTTGGCATGTGTTTGTTGTGATATTTTCTCTTGGTTCTCTTGATCAAATCTGATGTGATGCTGTTTTATTCCGCCAGATCCTTCCACGACAATTCTGCTAAAGACGCCAGTCTTCCTTGTCATGTCAGGGATGAGTCCTGCTGTGTTGATTCCTTTTTGTAACAGTAAGTTTCGCATGATGTTCCCTTTCTCATCATTGCCAATAACGCCTGCGCATGTGACATTTGCACCAACACTTGCAAATCCGTTTGCAACATTTCCAGCACAACCTGGAACATGTTCAATCTTGTTCACAACAACACGTGGCACAGGCGCTTCAGGTGAGAATTCGTTTGTAGAACAGTGAAAATATTCGTCTAAATAGAAGTCTCCTAGGATCAGAACTCGTTTATTTCTGACTTGTTCAAGAATCTCTCTCACACGCTCACCTTTAATCTCAACCACAGCTATTTTGGCACGATTTTAATTTATAAGTGTTATGAACAATGGGTATGGAAAGAGGTTAGTTTCAGAAGCTATATAAAGTCAAAATTGCCCAAAATACCATGGATTTTACACATGAAGATATTCGAATTGAAACAGTCAGATTAATGAAAGATATTGCTAGTTCTCACCAAGATGATTTTGATGCAGCACTTGAAGAGCATCTTACTCCTGCCGAAGTTATAGTACAACGATATGTGCAAGAATTAGGCTTTAGAGAAGGGGCATGGTATCGCCCAGCCCATAACATTATTGTTCCAGCAGCAATGATTGCTATTGCGAAAGAACAAGGAATGCCACGAGATTTGGTATATGTTGCACAATTGCATGACGCAGGTAATTCTCAGATGAAAATTGCGGCAACAACAGAAGGCGCTAATTGGGAAAATACCGATAAACGATGGAAACATATGGAGCTTGGAGCTGAGATGCTTGAAGAAGAGCTTGAAGCACACGTGAAATCTCTTGAAATAAAGCCTGAACGTTTACGAAAGCTAAGTCTTATTGTGCGAACACATGATTTACCGTATATTCGAGTCGGATCACAAGCAGACACACAACTTCCTACTGTAACAGTAGAAGAGTTATTTAGTTTAGCTGAAGTTCATACATATGGCGGAGATAACCCTGTCGGGTATAGACTTATTGATCCTGAGACACGAGCGATGCGTGGTGCTGACAGAACATTCGTCCCATCGGCGTTAAGTTGGTATAAAGATATGGTTTCTCATTTTAGTGATGTTGGCTATCTTGCGAAAGCTAAAGGATTAGGATTTGAATTGTCTCCTGAACAATTTTTACGTTCCCGAATGGCATTTTTCTGGGATAATGCAGAAGCAGTTCCAACAAGGTGGGACTTAGATACATTTAATTTAGACACATCTCGTGCTGCGTATAATGAAGGCGGTCGATGCGAAGCACCTTACACATCAACAGATGCGGCAATTATTAGTAACATGATGGGGAGACGTGCGGCTGAACTTGATGCAGTTAATGCTGCAACAACGCCTGATCAATTTGCCCAAGTCTTTGAGAGAGCATTTGTCTCAGAAATGAAGTATGTAATTGAGAGAGCAACATGATTATTGGCTATAAAGATCCAGCTGAGTTTAGGAGTAAGCAGGTTGCAATTTATCGAGATAGAGAGGTATACAATCTCGCTCCAGATGCAGGTGAAATGGATTTTGGTGCAATGAGCGCACTTCGTTCACCAGCAGATCTGCAAGCAGTACAGCAGGGTATTCGAACAGGTGGATTCACATTCGCGAATGTAGGTGTCTCTGCTGCGCTAACGTTAGATCATGATGGTTCTGATTATGCTGTTCTTGTACGACAGGATAGACCCGATTTTGGCGACTCAGTTGCGAAACTTGTTTCAGGATATACGCCTGCATCAACAATGTTAGCACCTCATTTCGCCGTTTGGAATGAACTTGCTGAAGAAGTTGTACCTCACGATGGCTGGACAGTAATTCGCTTTAGACGAAATGGTGTTCCACTTCCAACGCCATTTGATGATCTATATGATGGCCATGCACAATCTATCAACATTGATATTACCAAGATCAATTTTGTTCCAGACCTCTGTGGACCGGTCGGAATGGTAGGTAGTGATCTCATTGATAATCCTAGTCTCTATTTTCATCTTCCAACTAATAGTGCACAGTTAGTATATGGATATCATCTTGATTTACGTGATGTTGATCTTGCACGGGAACGTATCTCGCTATGGCATAGCGAAGAGAAATTTAATTCAGAAAAAGGGATGCTTGATGTGCATCTTCATGAAGAAGGATTGTATCTAGTTCGTCTTGAAAATGGCGATTTAACAGATAACGTCTTTACAATGACAAGGGGAGTGTTAGAACAAGTAGATCCACGAACAATTACTTTATCAGAAGCATTCGCACCAAAAGAAGATGGAATTGTGTCTGTTAATAATATTAGTTTGGATGACTACCTACGGCGAGAATTTTCCCAACTTCTTCCATAACATCATCAACAGAAATATTTTTCATATGTCCATGTCCTTCACAATCAGGCACCTTACCAAGATGAACATTGATACATGGCTCAGACAAAACTGGTTTGTACACAGCTTTATTCTTTTTTCCGTACGGACCGTAGCGAACAGGCGTATTTGGTCCAAATAACCCAACTGTTGGAACTCCTTGCGCAGCACCAATATGCATGGGGCCAGTATCATTAGATACAAATAGATTACATGAATCAATAAGTGCTAACGATTGTTCAACTGATGTTTTCCCGCCAGCGTTTAATGCTTCATTTGAATGTTTCATCAAATCAATTACCTCTTGGTTCAAAGGACGCTCATTTGGTGCGCCAACAATCACGATCTTTGCATTATACTTTGCAACTAATTGATCTGCTAATGCCGCAAACTTCTCTTTTGGCCATCTTCTGGCAATACATGACTCGGCGGTTGACACACAAAAACCGACAATAAAATCATCCTTAGTAATACCATTATCTTCTAATAACGATGTGACCTTTTTCGTATCTTCTTTACTATATTTTACCTTCAACAACTCATCAGGATTTTGAACATCTGGAAATTTCACTCTAAGTAAATCAAAATACGTATGTACCATATGTTGCCTATCGTTATAGCTAACAGTATGAGAATACAACTTTCGCCGTTGCCCATGATCGTACCCAATAACTCCTTTACCTAACCACCACGATGCTAATGCAGAACTATTCAAATACTGTTCTGTATCAATTACCAAATCATAATATTTTCTTCTTCTAAACGTATTCCTATCCTCTAACAATAAGACATCTCGAATACCTGGTTGTCCTTTATAGATCTTCCAAACTCTCTTCGTCGCTAATACATCAACAGAGGTAACCCCAAACCGCTCACGAATCTCCGTAATTAAAGGTAATGTTAACACAGCATCGCCCATACCCCACAAATTAACTAACAATATTTTCTGCGGTTTTTCAACAGGTGTAGATTTAAACAACGAAAAAACATTCGCAAGAACATTACCACCAACTCTGTCCAAAAACCGTTGTACTTTAACTCCCATCTTCTTTCTTCTTCTCCGCACTCAGCACAGCGTCTTTCCGGACAAAGATTTCCAACTTCCGCTCAAGCTTCTTCATAACTCCGTAATTATAAAATCCAAGTGCCAAAAGAACAAAAAACCCGATTACCACAAAAAAATCCAACCGTCGATAAAAGTTAAGAGGCTCAATAATGAAATCAATAATGCCCGGACTAATTGCGACCGCCATTAACATAACCCAGCCACCCATCCAGACAGTAACTTCCGACGACGAAATTTCTTGTTTCTTATACTTCACGAAACTGAAATAGATCATGGCACTCCCAAAAATGATACCGAGAAATTGTATCCAGAACGTTGTGTTCATGAGACCACCTTCGCGCTCAGTATTTTACCAACAATTTTCACACCGTCCAAGACAGTTGTTCCCTTATACTTATCTCCATAAATAGTATTGATAGGCAATTCTGTCTGTTTCATATTTTTCTTTGAAGCGTTAATAATCATTTCTGTCTCCATGTAATAATCGCGTGCTCGCCACCGTACTTTTGAATATGCATCTGCGGTAAATGCACGATACCCGCATTGTGAATCTTTCACCTTGACACCATGCACAAATGCTAAGCAGTTGTTAATAAATCCATTGCCAAATTTAAGTACGAATGGTTGTTCGCCAGACGCTTGCCGATAAGAGTAGACGATGTCATGTTCTTCTAACGCTGCCATAAATTGTGGGATATGTTTTGGTTCATGTTGCCCATCCGCATCTAACACAACGATCCTCGTCGCACCATTTCGACACGCAAAATCACACCCCGATTTAAGAGCCGCACCTTTCCCCATGTTGACACGATGTCGAACAAGGATCGCACCATGTTGTTCCGCAATTTGTGATGTTCCATCAATTGAACCATCATCAACCACAACGATAGTATCTGCAAACTGTTTCACAGTATCAATAACATTTCCTAACCGAGAGGCTTCATTATAGGCGGGAATAACAACGTATTGCATCCTACAATAACCAGAAATTTGCTATATAAACGTTATGGAATAGAGGATGTATATTTTTGAAAAGAAAGAATAAAAATGTGAAAAAGAATTATTGTGGTTTCCACAAAGCATCGCTTTTGACTTCTGTTTTAAATTTGGTTTGCCCATTGTAACCAGTATCAATTCCTGCCCGATAATTGCCTAGTGTGACAATGACACTTGCAACTTTGGAATTGGTATTAGAAACTTTAAATTCGAGTCCTTTACATTTTCCGGTTCCATAAAACCGTGTAAAATTTTCTCTTCCTTCCTTTCTCGTTTCATATCGTAAGCAACCATCTGTTGGTAAAAGAAACCCTTTTTGTGAAAGAGAATCTAGTTCCGTTCGAAATTTATTCTTTTGAGTTTCAAGTCCCTTTTCATATCCTACTCGACGATTTCTTTCATCGTTTCTACATTTAGATCCTACATCTCTTTCAGCCTGTTTATATCCTGACTCTTGGATGCCACTATATCCTGCAATTGCTCCCCATGTTAATCCTGCAGCGAGTGCAAGACCTGCACCTACTTTACCTACTATTGCCCAATTGTTATCATTATTATTATTCATTTTGAATCACCTTATGTTTGTTATTCTCAAGTAACAACTACTTTTGATTAATAGTTTTCCCCTATTATTCATATTAACCCTAGGGAAAAAGGAAAATCTTAAAAAGGAGCAACTATATGAAGTATCCATGAAGCGAAAACTCATCAAACAAGGGAAGGGGGGATATACAATTACCCTTCCTATTGACTGGGTTCGAGATCAAAACTTAGAAGGAGGAGACGATCTTACAATTAATACAAAAGACAGTACAGTAACCATTACCCCCGACAAAATCAGCATACCTAAGCGAGAGATTTTCATACGAGCAGACAAGATTGAGACGTCAGTACGAACACTTCTCGCGAATGCATATAGGGCAGGATTTGACAGGATCCATGTGACATATACAGGAGACAAAGATATGTTAGCTGAGATCATACAAGAACATTTACTTGGTTTTGAGATGCTCACACAAAAAGAAAAAAACTACCTCATTGAAAGTGTTGCCGAACCTAGTTATGACGATTTTGAAACCATAATGCAACGACAATTTCATATCATATTAGATATAATTCGAAATATCGAAGGTTCTGATGTACAACGTCACGCTGTGATGATTCAAAAATATGACAATTTCCTCAAACGATGTATCAGCAAAAGGTTTTTTTCTCCAGAATCAGGTCCATTCTTCTGGCAATTAATTAGCAATTTGACACAAATTTCACGTCAGTGTTATCGTTTGAATAAAATTCTTCTCAAAAAGAAAAAGATTTTCTCAACGAAGGAGAAAGAATATCTAGCAGAAATAGAGAAAATGTTTGCACTATTACAAAAAAGCTACTTCAGCAAAGATCTTTCACATCTCATGGAACTCCACATTATACAACATAAATTATTCTATGAAATTGGACCTAAACTTTTGCAAAAAAATCAAGAAGCTCATTATTTGATGTATCTTGCAAGACTCATATATCTCGCAAATAGTCCCTTGACAGGATATTTACAAATCATCTCCAGTTAATGCTCTTCGTGTTAGTTCATCCCATGGACTTGTAAAATCTTCCATTGCTGTTATGACCAAAGAATTAGCATCCTTTCGAGTAACATTCCTAAGCCCTTTGTTGGCTACAAGGTCTCGCAAGGCCCTTGCAGTATGACGGTCACTATAGATCCCAAATTTTCGTTCCGCAAATAAAACGGGACTTATACTACTAAATACGTTTGCCTGAAAATTGACGCCCTGTCTTCCATCTGAAGTTTTGGCGGTCAAGATATCCCCCCATTGTAGCGCCAAGGCACGACCATTAAATCCGCCACATAGGAGTGGTTTGTCAAACGCGAAACTTTCTGCCATTTGCATTGGGCCATATTTCATTCTGTTAAAATCAATCCCAACAAAGTCATCAAATTTATGAGATGTAAAATTTGGGAAAAGGTTACCAGGGTGTACATCAACAGTCCATGAGGGATATCGATCTAGCGCATGAGTCATCATATCTTCAATTGGTTGGAGTAGTTTTACTGTTTCTTGGTCAGCATGAGGAACTGCTTCAAGCATTCGAAACATAAAATACCTTTCGTGAGCAGTTTGATTAGGTACATTAAATTTTGCAGCAACTTTTGCTGATGCCATATTGCGTAATCTTTCTTTATCTTCAGCACCTATTTCATTACTCGCGACATAGTCAAAAATGGAGATTAGATGCGCCATTTCAATGCCCATATCCATCAGGTTTTTGATATCTAATTCGGAACAAATTGGCCATAGATTATAATATGCATGATCAATAAAGGAAGTACTTCCTGCGTAATCCATTACAAAACCTTCTGTTTCTCTTTGTACCCCTGGAACATTCAATCCTGCATTTTTGAGTGCTTGGTAAATTCGACATTCCAGATCATCTAATGATTTATCATGGTTCGTTTTGAAAACCTTTTTATTGGCTGGCATCCGGTGTACTGTTGCCTCTGTTCTTCCTTCATTATATGTCTGGTTAGGTTCTGAAACGGGCTGTATCAAAAATCTGGCGTGGGAAACATCACCGTTATACTCCATTGATTCTGGACTAATTCCACTCCATTTTGGGCTTGGTTGCGTTGTAAAATCTAGGTAAGTATCATCACTAATATCATTGTATGGTACTGTATTTCGTGCAACTTGATTTGTGGGCATTGTTTACCCTTAAAATAGAGTTTTAGTTTATAAAACTTGCGTTTATTTGTCACTAAGAAGTGATTAATTTGCCCGTTCTAACAACACACTACCACTCTGCATACATTGATAATCAACTTTCCATGTTAAAATACGACCACCCGAAACTTGCCGAACATCATCAAACGCTTCGAAACATTTCATACCATGCCCATTATAGAAATATAATTTGGTAAATGTGCTTGCAACTTGCAGTGGATCAGCAATAATGAAATCAAAATTGGCACCATTTGGAATAAGCGCAAGAGAAAAACCTACAGTCTCTCCATCCAACTTTTTCTCAAGTACGTCTGTTGCAGTAGGATACACTAACGAGTTTGGTTTAACATTATCATTTCCTTCAATTCGGATATCAAGCAATTCCGTATCCACAATCATGCTAAGTTGCTGGTTGTTCACGTTCCCAATACATCGATGTTCCGTTTCAGAGAGTCGTTGACATGATCGTTGTCCACCTAAGTACCCAGGCCACGGTGCAATCCATCTATCTGCGTTTGCCGTTTGAATTTCGGTATATTGTGCATTCGCATCTGCCTCTGACATGCCAAATGTATTTTGTAAATATGTTACTCCTTGCTGTCGAGGGACACCATTCACGTTCTGAAACATCGTAGCCCTTTCAAAATCCCAACTGCCGAAATGACCCCAGACACCTGCTTTCCCAATCATGTCTTGCGAGGTAATGTAGTAGTTAGGTAACAAATTAGTACAATGTGTTGTCTCGATCATAACTGCAGCTTGTTCAGCTGAAAGACCATTTTCAATATATTTGGTACGTGCCTCTTCTCTGTTTAATGGAAAGACGTCATATAACATCTTCACAGACCGTACCCATCACCTGTAAATTCATCTAACGTATGTGGTGCTGTTTCTTGGACACAATTCAGCATACGTAATATCCCTATAGCTTCTTCTTCCGAATCTGTTTGCAGCGTTCGTCCAACCCAATGAATTCGTTCACCCTGATCACCACCATCGAAGGTAACCCGTCTTTCTGAAATTGCAACGAACCAATGCCCGAAATCCCACCAACTCGTCGTCACGGAATCAGGTGCATCATTCTTTATTTTGGTGAGCGTGTTATACCACTGATCATTCATGCTTGGCACTTCATTAATTGCAATATTTTGTGCTGCTGCAAGAGGTTGAATAAGTAACAATCCAAATAATAATAC
>NZBO01000038.1 GCA_002686315.1 archaeon
CCATTGGAGTTTTATTGTAATAATCCTTTAAAGTCTTTTCCACTTCAGGACGAAGTAAATACTCAGGAAAAGGAACACCTTGTTGTAGAATTTCTCTTATACGAGTACCACTTATTATTTCAAATTTTGAAATATCATGGTCGCAATGCTCCACAATATCTTGACAAGGGTTGCAATATCCTACCTTACCAAATGTAATGATATCTAGTCCTGTATCAACTTTATCAAAAATTCTTTTCACATCAGACTTAACGGCTAACTTTTTCAAAAATTTAGAAGCAGTATTTTCATACTTAACAGAAAACATTGTTTAAAGACCTAACTCATTCTTTAAATCCTCATGAGAAACAAAGTTGGACTCATTCTTTTTCCCTACATTAGCAATAGTCCTATCTACTAACTCCTTCTCTTCAGAGGTTAACCTTGAATCCTCTAGATATTTTCGAATAAAATGCATATCATGCTTAAGATCATCCACGTCTTGTTTAAGACCGGTAAGTGTATCCAACATTTCTTTCTGAACGTTTGCTTCTGTCATTTATATTGTAATAGCGCGATGAATATAAAAAGTTATCGTCAAAAGTGATGCTTCAAGAATATCAATTATTATAAAGAGGAAGAAAAAAGTACTAAACATGAGAAGTGTTAGATATGAGATGGAATGTCCAAGTGCAGATGTTTTGTTTCGTGCGATGAGAGAGATGCCTGCGCCAAGTTATGGTGATGTAACATTTCAAGCACATGGTATTGCTCCATTAGCGTATGATGAAGCATCAATAGGTGATCTTTCAAGCCATATGAAGGCGTGTCAAAAACATAGTGTTCTCCCAGGTAGTTACATTAATCTTGAATTTGATGAAAAGAAAGGGCTTTTCGTTAACACAGGTGGAAATGGACCTACACAAATAGAATACATACTCCCCAACATGACTACAAGTGGCACAATAGATTCGCTTCTTAAACCAAGTCTTGTCCATCAAATTGATGTAAGTATAGGAAGTTCCAAAGATCCTGAGGGGAAACATTATAATGTATTTAAAGAGAGATTATTACACAGACTACAAGAGCAAGGATATCAACCAAGTGAAGGAAGTTTTGAACTCAATAATTGGGAAGGTCCCACATCACGAAGTCAGTTAACTGCCAAGTTTGGATTTGATGCACTCGCTCAACATGATGATACGGCAAAATTAACACTTGATTTTGGAAAAGATCCAACACCAGAACGTCGCGAGGCACTTCAAGCATGGTTTAATTCATTCTGTTGGTAAAACCCCATCCTTTTTATACTATAACATATTCCCAACTGCATGCAAAAAGAGGAGACGTTCTACAACCTTACAGCGGAAGCTGCATGTAAATCCTTAGATAGCACTTCTAAAGGTCTCTCCTCCAGTCAAGCAGAGAGGAGATTACACGAATATGGATTGAATGAATTGCAAGGGCATAAAGGAGTCAGTCCATTCAAGATCTTTATCGAACAATTTACCAGTCCACTTGTCTGGATTCTTATTGGCGCGTTTATTGTATCCTTAGTATTACAGGAACATATCGATGCAATCGTGATTGCGATTATCATAATTGTCAATGCTGCACTTGGTTTCTTCCAGGAATATCGAGCAGAAAAGAGTATTGAAGCGCTCAAACGTATGACCTCTCCGAAAGCGAAAGTGCTTCGAAACGGGAAAGAGATGAAGATTGAAAGTAAATACGTCGTCCCTGGCGATATCCTTATTCTTGAAACAGGTGATAAAATTCCTGCTGATGCACGGTTATTGGAAGAACACACATTCCAAACGGCGGAAGGACCACTCACCGGGGAATCAGTTCCGGTCAGTAAATCAATTAACGTCTTACAAGGTAAAACGGCACTTGGCGACCGAAAAAATATGGTGTTCGCCTCCACCGTTGTGACGAAAGGGCGTGCGACCGCAATCGTGACACACACAGCTATGAAGACAGAAATAGGTAAAATTGCCAAACTTATTTCAGAACAGAAACAGGAAATGACACCGTTACAAAAGAAGTTACGGACGCTTGGAAAATATATGACCATCGCCGTCATTCTCATTGCGGTAGTGGTATTCTTTGCAGGTCTTATTGGTGGTGAAACAGCGTCTGTCATGTTACTTACCGCTATCGCGTTAGCTGTTGCCGCAATTCCAGAAGGTCTTCCTGCCGTCATCACCATTTCCCTCGCGATTGGCGTGCAACGTATGGTCAAAAAGAATTCGCTCGTGCGGAAGTTACCATCAGTTGAAACCCTTGGTTCTGTTACTATTATTTGTTCAGATAAAACAGGGACGTTGACACATAACGAAATGACCGTTACCTCTATGTGGATGAATGGGAAAAGTGTTGGCGTCAGTGGATCAGGGTACGCACCAAATGGCATGTTCACAGTTGACGGGAAGAAAGTNAAAGGAGATGANTTNGGNCCNCTTCTTCGTATNGGAACGTTATGTAACGATGCACNTGTNGCNAAGAAAGGNAANAANTGGGAAGTNTTNGGNGATCCAACGGAAGCAGCNTTNGTNGTCTCNGCNNGNAAGGCAAAGATTGAACAAAAAATGTTGAATGCACAGCGTGAACGTCTCGATGAAATTCCATTTTCCTCCGAACGGAAAATGATGACCACCATCCATAAGGTGGGAAAGAAAAAGGTATCGTATACGAAAGGTGCACCTGATATCGTCATTGAGTTATGTGATAGGATCTTGCTTAATGGCAAAGTTATCCGGTTAACACGCGCAAAGAAGAAAGAAATTCTACAACAAAACGAGTTGTATGCAAGTAAAGCGCTGCGTGTTCTAGGATTTGCGTATAACGATTCGTTCAAAACAACCAAGGCAAGTGAGAAAGGTATGATTTTCGTAGGGTTGCAGGCAATGATTGATCCACCACGCCATGAAGCGAAAGCTGCCATCACACGATGCCATAAAGCAGGTATGCGCGTTATCATGATTACGGGTGACCATCTCACCACAGCAGAAGCGATTGCGAGAGAGTTAGGAATCACAGGAAAAGCGGTTACAGGTCACGATATCGATGATATGAAAAATCTTGGCGCGAAGATAAAAGAGATAGGTATTTTCGCTCGTGTTAACCCTGAACATAAATTACAAATCGTGAATGCATTGAAAAAGAAAGGGCATATTGTTGCGATGACAGGTGATGGCGTGAATGACGCTCCTGCGTTAAAGAGAGCAGATATCGGTGTCGCGATGGGTATTAGTGGCACAGATGTTGCCAAGGAAGCGTCTGACATGATTTTGACTGATGACAATTTCACATCTATCGTGAACGCTGTCGAGGAAGGACGTGGGATTTTTGACAACATCCGAAAATTTATCAATTATTTATTATCAAGTAATTTGGGAGAGATTACCGTTATTTTATGTGCAGCGTTGATTGGATTGCCACTCCCGTTAACGGCGATCCAGATCTTGTGGGTTAATTTAGTGACAGACGGTCTACCGGCAACTGCGCTAAGTTTAGACCCGCATAGTGAAGGTATTATGGAGAAACCTCCTCGCAATCCGAAAGAAAATATTTTGTCTAAGACGGTAACGAAAGATATCATCATTTTTGGAGTTTTGATGGGTTTCGCAGTACTCGTGTTATTCTGGTTATATCAGGATTCATCATTAATGAAAGCGCAGACAATTGCCTTCACCTCACTGGTCTTATTTGAATTAGTACGGCTACAAACAATTCGGATGAAATATAATGTTGGTATGTTCAGCAATAAACCGCTCGTGTGGGCAGTTATCGGATCAATCATATTACATCTTGGGACAATATACACACCTGCCGCTGCATGGTTTAAAACGGAACCTCTCGCACTTATTGATTGGGGCGTGATGATTGTTGCCTCTGTTGTGTTATACGTTGTGTATAGAGTTGTTATGTGGGTGTGGCAGAAGTTTTCGAAATGACAGTAGTAAATATACCAAATACATTAACAACAGTACGTGGGTTGCTTTCTCTTCCGTTAGTGTATTTTATTTTAACTGATCAAACTATGTACGCACTTGGTGTGTTTGTATTGGCTGTTGCAACTGAGATAGATGGAACCATTGCACGTAAGTTCAATCAAGAAACACATTTTGGTGCAGTGTATGATCCACTAATTGATGGTGTGTTTACAGGTCTTGGAATACTTGCATTACTGTATCTAGAGAAAGTGTCTTTACTTATGATTTCATTGTTAGTGCTCGCAAATATTCCACGTATGATTTTGATGAAATTATTTTACAAAAGAAGAAAGAAATTTTATTCTACCAGATGGACAAAGTTTTCAGGATTATTGATATTTTTCATCATTCCGTTGGCGTTGGTTAATTTTATGTATTTGAATTGGTTTATTGGTGGTGTGATTTTGTTAACTATTGTGTTGATGATCAACGTAGCATGGAAATATTATAAAAAATAATTACCCAAAATAACTCACGTTCTCTTCTTTAATTTGCTGCGCACGAGCGGCAGAGAAATAGTTCTCCAATTTCGCATACGCTTCCTCGATATCCTTACTAACCGACGCTTTTACCACATCTAATGCTGCTACAAAATGTTTCATCGTAACCTTCTCAATAGACGCATCTTCACGTAGTGCGATCATTCCTGCTTCCCGACAGACACCTTCAATATCAGATCCTACATAACCTTGCGTTTTCTTTGCTAACTTATCGACATCAACATCGTCACTAACTGGCATCTTCCCCATATATAACAAAAAGATCACGCGACGACTTTGTTCATCTGGTGTTGGCGCCATGATTATCCGATCAAACCGTCCCTGACGTAACAGAGCTGGATCAACCATATCCGGTCTGTTGGTAGCGGCAATCACCACCACATCATTCAAGCTCTCTAAACCATCCATCTCGCTTAGCATTTGATTAACAACCCGCTCCGTGACGTGCGCATCTCCACCTGCTCCTCGTCGAGGAACTAAGGAATCAATTTCATCAAAGAACAATATCGTAGGACTAGTCTGCCGTGCCTTTCTAAATATTTCACGAACCGCTTTCTCGCTCTCACCAACCCATTTACTCAATAAAGAAGGACCATTTACTAAAATAAAATTCGCTTCACTTTCTTTCGCAACTGCTTTTGCTAACAGAGTCTTCCCTGTTCCTGGAGGACCATATAACAAAATCCCGCGTGGTGGTCTAATACCAAGCCGAGTAAACACTTCAGGTTTTTTCAAAGGCCATTCTACTGCTTCTTTCAACTTCTCCTTCACATCTTCCAAACCGCCAACATCTGACCAATTCACATCTGGCGTTTCCACAAGCACTTCCCTCATAGCACTTGGTCGAACAACTTTCAATGATTCCACGAAATCTTTCTGCGTGATAATAATCTTTTCCAATATCTCTTGAGGGATTGGTTGCCCTTCCTCGATACCTGCTTTTTTCAGCTCTGGTAAAATACGCCGAAGCACAATCATTGCCGCTTCCTTCGCCAAACTGTTCAAATCTGCACCGACAAACCCATGCGTGACTTTCGCAATATCTTCCAACACGACATCTTTATCCAAAGGCATGTTCCGCGTGTGAATTTTCAAAATTTCCAATCTACCTTCCCTATCTGGAACACCTATCTCAATCTCTCTGTCAAACCTTCCCGGCCTCCTCAAGGCTGCATCAAGTAAATTTGGCATGTTGGTCGCAGCGATAACAATTACTTTCCCTCTACTTTTCAACCCATCCATTAACCCTAACAGTTGCGCGACAACACGTTTCTCGACATCACCGCGAGCTTCCTCACGTTTCGTTGCGATCGCATCAATTTCATCAAAGAAGACGATTGATGGCGCATTTTGTTCTGCTTCTTCAAATTTCTTCCGTAAATTTGCCTCGCTCTCTCCATAAAATTTTGAAATAACTTCAGGACCGTTAATCACGATAAAATGGGAATTCGTTTCACTTGCCACTGCCTTCGCTAATAACGTTTTTCCCGTTCCTGGTGGGCCATGTAACAAGACACCTTTCGGCGCTTCGATACCTAACTTCTCAAATATTTCGGGATGTTGCAATGGTAACTCGACCATCTCACGAACTTTCGTGATTTCTTCACTCAACCCGCCGATATCTTCATAATTAATACCAAGTGCCAATGCATCTTCCTTTAATTCAACAGCTTGTGGATTGAAGACAACTTCTGTTTCTGGTGCGACGACAACAACATCATTCTTCGGATTCGTATCGACAACAACAAATTTAATGTCACCAAACCCAAACCCTGCAAAGTTACCCATTTCATTTTCCATCATGGAAAAAATGTCACTCATCTGCCCACCACGAAATTGGGATCGTTTCTTGGTTCTTCCAAGAGAGACAAGATCACCTTTCAGAACCGCTTTCCCAAGTAATCCTTGCTTAAATAAATGAGGAGATGCTTTCACAAGGACACCTTTATTCGCCGGTGCGATCGAGATCCTTTTAGCTGGTTGGACAACTGCTTTTTTCACAACAACCATTTCACCAATTGACGTTCGCCCGTTTCGTCGTATATTTCCATCCATTCGAATAATGTTCAAGCCGATATCACCTGGGTAGGCCCGATCAACCATTGCCGCCGTTTTTCGCTCCCCACTTATCTCGACAAAATCACCTGGGTTCACGCCTATTTGTTTCATGAAATTACTATCTATCTTGACGATACCTTTATTGACATCATCCTGGACTGCTTCCATGACTTTTAACTTAATTTGAAGTTCTGACATTATCAAATTTCTGGTCTTTGTTGGTATATAAACGTTATGATAGTGGAGAGTATATGATTGCCCTGAAATTTACTACCACTTAGAGATAATCTTATAAAAAGA
>NZBO01000039.1 GCA_002686315.1 archaeon
TTTATTCAAGAAAAAATAGAACTCGTAGAAGCGAATAGAAGATTGAAAGATAAGGTTGTGGTTAGAATTCCAACCGAAAAGTTACTCTTTGGAGATTTTACTATTTCAATTATTGATTCAAATGATAGGACCACGGCAACAAATGTGTATTCAATTGTTGATGGTCTGTTAGTCTTTGAGAATGGAAAACCTCTCAAGATTTCACATCCTATTGTAGAACCAAGGAGAGATAAACTACAAGTAATGATTTGTGAAGATTTAGTTGAAGTGGTCCCAGGACATAACCAACTTCGTGATGATAGAATGAATCTTGTTTTTATGGGACATGGATATGGTAACGCTTTTGTTCCTTTTTTACCAGATTTTGTTGATTTTGATGGTGACGGTTTAGAAGTACAAGTTGGGGCAATAATGGTAGATGGAGAAGTTATACGCAATATGGAGACATTTAACGGAATATTTGGAGAAGAACCGTTCCAATCAAATAAAGACCTATTCAATATTTGGTATTCCACTAAATCGTTTAATCTTCCGGTTATTATACAACCAGATCGAGAAGATGAAATAATGTGTGAGGAAATGGTTAATTTAGAGGAAGCATTTACTGATTGTAATGTTCCAAACACATTTGTTATGAACCTTGTAAACTCCATCTCCTGTAGATCTCACGCCTCTTTTGAGCATGGCGATTCATTTACATCTTTTACTCCTGGATTTGAAGATGAACTTACGAATGGGTGGAGTATAAGGACAATTATTCATGAACTAGGACATAGTATTGGTTCCTTACTAGATGAGTATGTGGAAGAGGATATGGGAGACTGGCATGATCTACCAAATTGTGTTTCTTCCATTGAAGATGGGGGAATTGAAGAAGCCAGAAATTTAGGATGGGAAGAAGCGTACGAAGGTTGTTCATATCTCTCTGAAAACCTTAGACCTACTCAAAATTCCATAATGAATCTACAGGAAACAGACGCAGATTTTGATGATGTTAATGAAAGACATCTTTGTTCCGTTTTCTTTGAATTAACAGGAAGATTAAATCCAACTCCTACTTGTTCTGGGAAAGTAAGTGTGGACCTTGAAGGAGCATTTGTCGTATATACGCAGGAAGAATTAGAATAAAGCCAGTCGATCAAGATCTTATCTTTTTAGAAAATATCCTTTCTTGTCTGTGAAACTTCCTACAAGAATCATTATAACGTCAATTAGCCATCCGATTCCAAAAAAGGCGAACGTGAAAATGTATAAAATTCCCGTTCCAACCTTACCAACATAGAATCTATGGACACCTAGTCCCCCTAGGAAGAAACAGAGAAAAAATGCAAGCCATTTACTCTGTGAACTTATTTGTATTGTCTCTGGCATCAAGTCGAAGAATATAAACTGTCTATTTAATACTTTGTGTTTCGGTAAACACCTTAATTTTCTCCATATTGATTCTGAACGAAGGTTCTGTTTTTGTGGCTAATTTTGGAAATAATTCTATAATTTTCTGAATAGTTGTAACCAATTCATTCACCCAATTCCTCTCTTCTAGAATATACGCATAACGTAACTCCAACTTTCGGATGAGTTTAATATATTCCCCCAACTTCATAATTCGAACAAAATTTGAAAACATCCCAGAATCTTCTTTTTCTTCAAGATAGCGTAAGATGAATGGAAGTTGCAATAACCACCCGACATCTAAGTCAAATGCTTGGTGTCTATCAAGTTTTGTCATGAGTTTTATAACATCAAAGTTAAGGTATACTTGGTGTGTATATTCTCCTAATGAGATATAGAAATGTTCCAACTGCTTCTTATATTTATTGAATAATTGTGTTTTCTCAGATAGGAGAATGGAAGCAATCTGCATTTTAAGGTATTTGTCTGTTGCTTTGTACCGTCTCTTTTCTAGAACAATCATCTTTTTTTCAACCAGCTTCTTTATTTCCTTATAGATATGTGGTTGAAATAATGTTGCTTTGCTGTTAAACCACTCTTCACTAATACGATGCAGGGGTTTCGCTTCCGTCAACGTTGATAGCAAGACAACCTTGAGGTAACTCTCATAATTTTTCATAATCTTTACTAAATTAATGTATTATTTAAATTGTGTTTTTCTAGAAAATATGTGGTCTGAGAAAAGCTGTTAGTACTCAATCAAATACTTACAAGCCATTTTTTAACAATTTATCAATTAAACTAGAAGTATATATCAAATAGTTACTTTTAGGTAATTTTTATTAATAGCAGAATTGATTATTTGTTCTTTAAAGTTTTCTAACAACTTCACAACCTCACTATAACAGTACAAGAAATCATCCTCATCTATTGGCATATAATTTCCATGTGACACGTCATTTCTAATCTTAAGTAAATTAGCATCAATTAGTCTCTGTTTTAGTTCAAAAGGAGTGAAGTCCAAACCGAGAACAAAAACAAACTCTTTCAGTACTTCAAATTTCAAGTTTGATTGAGTACTAACAGCTTTTTTATCTGGGATACTTGCTTCAATTTCTAGATTTTCTGTGAGTATATTAACAAGAGTTGACCTAAGTGATATCTTTTTTGACTGTGTATATTTTGAAATTTCGTTATTTATAGCTAGTGTTAACAGATTTATTTTAAGGTCACATAAATTTAAACGTTTTTGTTTGATGTAATTTAAATAAAATATTGTTGAGTTTTTTATGTAACCCTCCCAATGTGCATACAATAACGTGACAGCTATTCTAAGAAAGTAAAGTTTAATCTGCTCTGAAGATGCCCCTCTTAGATTTCCCATCACAAAAGTTAGTTCCTTCTTCCTCCATGCAAGGTCTTCATCTAACTTATTTGAAAGGTCCTCATTAGTTGATAATTTCATTTTTGAAAACTCTTTCACCAATTGGGATTACTGCGGGAATTCTGCTCATATAATTACTTCCACTTCCAACATTATTCAAATAGTTTGGATCTGTCCATAATGACTTCACTTTTTCCTCAAACTTTTCCTTCAATTCTTTTGTCACTGGGATGTTCACCCAAGAAAAAATATTTTTCCCTAAACCAACTGCAACAGACTCAAACGAAGAAATCAAAAATTGTCCTTGTAGTCTATTTTTCACTAAATCATATTTTTTGAATGAATTTTCCCCTAATGTTTTATTAAGTAAGTCGAAAGTCTTCTTGAATATATTTGCTTCTTTAAAAAAATTGAAATCATTTGACTTGGTAAATTCAATTACTTTTTCAGTAATAAACTCAGCGATACCTTCGTATTTTCTGATCTCAGTAACGCTAGAATTCTTAAATACAAAAAAACGTAATACTAATTCTTGGTGGAATTTTTCAATAAGTGATTTTTCTGATATATTAATACAATTTAAGAATGGTTGATAATCAGATAAGTCCTTCACCCAGTTATAAAATTCTTTATTGATCATAAGAAGTAAACAATTTCGAACTTCTTGATCTGTTAATTTTGTTCCAAGGGTATTTAATCTTTGAAATAATTCAAATCTAGCATTAGGATCACTTTCTTTTTTTATAATTTTGATATCCAGTTTTTGTCTTTTAATTATTCTTTTTTGTACATCCGTCAAAGAATTTTCGGGATGAATTTTGTCATCCCATAATTTTCCTTCTAATGAAGGTAAATAATTTGTCTTAACCAACTTACTAGAAGGAAGTATATTCCTATCTTTATCTTTCAGTATTCCTACAAACTCGAAAATCGTCGATAATCTTTGTAATCCATCAATAACATCCCAGACACCATCGTCCCTTTGTGAGACGAAAATCGATGGAATTGGAATGCCTAATAAGATGGATTCAATTAACTTAGTTTTTTGTAAAAGTGACCAACGAAAAAATCTCTGGAATTCGGGATGTATATCTAAATCTCCTTCTTTATATAAGCTCATTACTTCTCCGATTGACATAGGATATCCATCAGTATTAATCTCTTTTGATTTCGAATCTATTTCTTCTTGTAGTGCCATTCTATTTTTCACCCGATCTATAATTAAGGAGTGACTGTTCGTATTTATAAATATTACTGGCCAGTAGTTTTCTTACCCATCTTATTTTCAAATAATATCAAAACCCAAATAATAAAACGGAATTACACACACACACCATTATAGCCAATCATCTTTCTCCCCAGAGCATAATAATCTCTTTACAGTTAGTTTTCTCACTTTGTGATCCTCCTCCTTTTCAAAATTGTCTGATTTTTCGCTTTTATCCATTGATTGTTTTTGTCTGTACCTGACTCACGGTTCTCACATAATATTTTCCCCTTCGGGTCGACTAAACAAAGTTCTTCACGTCTAAAATAATATTGGTTCTCTCGTGAGATTTTTTCGGTTATGACAAAAACAACAATTAATGGATGGTCGCTGGAAAAACACAGCGAATTTGTGAAGAAGTTGTCGGGCAGAAGATCACGTCCAGTGAGAGTACAACCAACAACCCTGCGAAATGAGTTATCGAAAGCTCTTGGGTATAAACAGTATAAAGATTTCTTCGGCCATAATCACAGTGAGATGGTTCGTGGCATGAGTGTGGAAGATACATGGTACAAATATAGAAGAGGTGATTTCCTATGAAATCCATAAACCCAACAGTGCAACACGTTGTTTCACAACTCGTGCAAGAAAAAGACGAAGTTACAAGATATAATTTCTTTCGTCAATGTTTAACAACTATGTCTCGTTTCTGGCGATACAGCTTAGGTAATCAGATGCTGATCTTCAAGCAGAATCCTGACGCGAGTAAGATAGCTGGATTTAACAAATGGAAAAAGTTGGGAAGAAATGTTAAACGTGGCCAAGAATCAATCAAAATCTTGGCTCCAGTAACCTTGACACATGAAAACGACCAAGGAGATGAGGAAGAAGTTGTACATTTCAAACCCATAAGTCTCTTTGACATTTCTCAGACGTATGGTGAAGAAATTCTAGAAGAGAAGCATCTCGAAGATAAAGCTGAGTTACTCAACTATTTAGTTGAGTTTTGCCAAGCAAAAGACATTGATGTGAACTTTGAACATCTTGCTGAGAAAGGATTGTATGGGTCAAGTTCAGGAGGTTCTATTCAGATAGCAAGTGATGTAAGTAAGAACTCACAAACAGACAGGCTTCTTCACGAGATAGCACACGAAATCTTGCATTTCAGCCAGGATGGTAAAATACTGCCAAAAGATCAGCAGGAAATTCAAGCGGATGCAACGGCATACGTAGTATGTACACATTTCGGCCTGGAACCGCCAACGATAGATCATCTTGCACTTCAAGGCAGTGTCGAGAACATCACAACCAACTTGGATTGTGTGGCGAGAGCATCAAGACAAATAATTGATTTTGTTTCTTTTATTTCTGGAGGTGTTGCACAATGAAATTATCAACGAATATCTATCCAAAACCTTTAAATAAAGTGAAGGCACCAAGTTTCATTATGAAAAATGTCCTCAATAAGAATGATATGAACCGTCTGAAGAGCGAGTTAGAGAAAACGCAGATTCCTTCTGATGTTATTCATGCTCTGGTTGATGAAGGTAAAACATTGACGGAAGCGTGGGAACAGCACTGCAAGCGAGTTAGGAAAGTTATAGATAATAACGCGGTGGATGGAGTAAAAGCCAATGATTTAATGGGTTGGAATTGAAATATTCTCTATAATTTTATATATTCCTTATTCTTCACAAACACATGGGACAGAACGACATTTATCAATTTCTTACAAAGAATAAAGGAATATGGTTTACATCTAAACAAATTCAAGGAAAGATTGGTGGAAGCTCGAGTGCCATTTCAAGTAGTCTAAAGCGGTTGCGTAAAGATAAATTTGTTTATTTCAAAGCAGGTAGAAAAGGAATGTTTTCGTACATGGTTACTGATTCGACATCATCAAGAAACTACCCTTAAATAAGATATAGAAAGCTGCTTCGAGCACAGAAACCTATAGATGTACAGGCGGCTGAATTGCCCGAAGCAAGATAAGTATTCTGCCAAATCTTTTAACTCTTTCTATCTTGGCAGGACGTAATTTTCTGTTTCTCTACAATTGTTTTCTCTATCTACTTCTTGATATCTATCTTCTTGATTAGCACAAGTAGCAACAGTAAAAGAATCCCCTGGTTGAACACCCATTGCTTCACACGGAATAGATAGATAACTACACTGGTTGGGTTCTAATGATGGAACTACACCTTCTACAACTCGTTCTTCACCATCCTCAAAAGTTAATGTCCTCTGAACTTCCGTGTCCATTCCTGTTCTGGATGCTCCATAATTACATATCTCATCAGTAATTCGGCAAGTATTGCCTCGTAACGGACTATACGTCGTTCTCACTACAATGTCTGGGAGATTTGGTGCTGTGTAAAATGTTCCGTTAACAACACGCTCTTCTTCAACACCACCCCCATACAAAATTCTTACAGTAGCGCGAACCCCAGTATCATCTCCATATCGAAGTTCTCCCATAGGAAGATTGGTGTTTACTACTGTAATTCCGTATGGTCTAATTTCGCCAGTATTTCTGTTTTCAACTAA
Source organism: archaeon (assembly GCA_002686315.1). Taxonomy (GTDB): domain Archaea; phylum Nanobdellota; class Nanobdellia; order Woesearchaeales; family GW2011-AR9; genus UBA11998. Next base: position 6,531 of record NZBO01000039.1, read on the forward strand.
ATTGATCCAGTCTGTATCTTGACCCCGAACAGCCACAGTGACTACAGACCCAAGAGAACTTCCTGGCGTTGTATTTGCAAAGTAAACGTTAAGAAGATCATTTCTACTAGGATGGAAACTTGCTTCTTGAAAATGTAAACCAACATTATCACTACTTGGATCTACTGAGTATAAGAAAGGTTCAGGGATTTCTAGATCTCGCAGAGTGTCTTTGATATCAACCACTTGCCCATCCCTTTCTGTAAGATAACGGTTAATAATTTCGAGGCTTGCGGGTAAAGAAAGTTTATTACCAACTCTTTCTTGTTCTCCAATTAATCCTTCTGTTATAAATGGAAAGTCACCAACATCAAGTTGATGTTCATTACATAATCTATTCCACAAAAGCATTCCTTTTTCTGCGGAACCGTGTGGGAGACCATCGGTTGACCATAACGTAGTATCGTATAATTCACTACAAAAGGATCTGTCGGCAGGATCATCTTGGATCATGCCACTCATAATAAGAGCTAATCCTTCTCCCCATGCTCGTGGAAGTCTATCACTAAAAAGTGGATCTATCATTGGGTGAGAGATTCCTTCATGATAAAAACCTGAACGAACTGACGCTAACTCCTCCAAATCCCGTCCAGTTGACGGTACACAAGCAAATTGACCTAACTCATCATTTCGACCAGCATACAGAGATTGTCCGTGACAAGGCCCACCTTCATCTACAAACACATTGATGGGAAGGTCGAACACTGGCGAAGAAATCCTACTTCTCCACTGGTCTCCAAGAGGCATTTCAAGACCTTGAAAAAAAGTTGCTTCAATGCCAGTATACACACTATCCAAAAAATCTTCTAATTGTTCAGTAGGCGATATCACGACAAACAGAGGTCTACCTTGGATAGTTGGACCAGTACGGACGTGAGCAAATCCTTCATATGGGTCAACTGGAACGATCTCTGGACCTGTCCCAATCGCGAGTTCTTCCGAAGTACCATTTTCTAGATTAGGATCTACTGGTCTTGGGAAATCTATGTGATCTGGAAACCTATCTGTGATTGATGGCGGAGTTGGAACTCCAACATATCTTCTTAATTCTGGACTTGGAGGAACAGCATTAACATAAACTTCTTCAGATGGACTCAGCTCATCAACTTCAGAGCAACCGCTACCAAATCCTGCTAACATCAAGAGTGCCATCAATCCAGTCCTTGTTCTTACCATTATACTCACCCATAAGTTAATATTTTATTTAAATATTCTCTTCTTTTTAGCACAATTCCACTTCAAACTCGTTTTCCACCACTATCTCTGATTCACGGTAAATTTTTGCAGTAATCTCATAATCTTCTTCGCATAACTCTTTATTGTATTCTAACTGTTGTGCAAAAACTAATGCTTGATCTTTGTCAATGACATACGGCCCATAAATGTCGGTGAATAATCCAGTTTTCACATTCCATTCGAGGTATTTTTGTACTAATGAGAATTTGCCTGGTAAAGATACTTGCTTTGTCTCCTTCTTACTATTAACATTCAGTTCTAAGAAATAAGTGTTACTATTTTCTTTTATATTTGCTACTGCTGCGCCTGTGATTGAATTCTCATTAAGACTTTTCTCAAATGCTTCCGATAACTGTGGTGGGAAAATAACCGCATAGATGTCAATCAATGAATTCTCTTTATCAACATCAACTGCAGTTCCTGAAACAGCTTTTTCTCGACTATTAAATTGATCTGAAATATCTTCTTCAAGTATCGTTTCGCCAAATGTCGTAAACTGAATTTTAATTTTTCGTGGAATAGATAATCCTTCTTTGATTTGAATTTCTTTCTCGATTTTCTGGCCTGGTTCAAGAACGATTTGGCCAGGATCAACAATTTCTGCTTCGAGTAACCTTCCCGAAATCGTATCACCACTGTACCAAATAAAGGATAATTTGCTAAATAACGAACCTGCGAAACCTAGCGTTTTCTTGGTAACAATGAAAAATGGATC
>NZBO01000040.1 GCA_002686315.1 archaeon
ATCCAGACGTTGATTTGGAAACTATTAGACGAGATGTCATTGAAAAAGTGGTGAAACCTATCTGTGGCGAATACCTTGATGAAAATACGAAGTATTTCATTAACCCAACCGGAAAATTCGTCATTGGCGGACCTGTTGGTGATGCTGGCTTGACTGGTCGTAAAATTATTGTTGACACCTATGGCGGACATGGTCGTCATGGTGGTGGTGCATTTAGTGGGAAAGATCCTAGTAAGGTTGATCGGTCCGGTGCATACTATTGTCGGTACGTGGCAAAGAACATTGTTGCAGCTGGTTTAGCTGAGAAGTGTGAAGTGCAAGTAGCGTACGCGATTGGTGTCTCGCAACCAATGAGTATCCTTGTTGAGACGTTTGGAACTGGGAAAGTAGCGGAAGATAGAATTGTCGAATTAGTGAAGAAACATTTCGACTTCAGGCCTAAGGCAATGATTGACCAACTTAACTTACTTCGTCCGATCTATAAGAAAACGGCAGCGTATGGTCATTTCGGCCGGAACGATCCCGATTTCACGTGGGAGAAGACGGATAAAGTGGATGTGTTGAAAGCGGATGCGTTTGGGAGTCAAGAGGTTGCAGAACCTGTTCCAATTTCAACTGAACCGAATGGATTTTAATTTATTTTTTTAGATTTTGAAAGCAGGGCACGGCCTTCTTATGCTTTCGCTCTGTTCACGAATGGCTTCAGTTGGTGCTCCTTTCAAAAATAGTTTTTTCCTCCATTTTCCCATATATTTATATAGCTCTTTTTTCTCCTTACGTTCATGTCTGTGGTTGTATGGTACACGATTCTGAGTGTCATTGGTGTTTCCCTCGTTGCAGTACTTGGTATTCTTCCTCTCATTTGGAAGAAGAAAATGTCTGAGCAAGCATTACTTGTCTTGGTAAGCATTTCGGCTGGAACATTATTTGGTGGTGCCTTTTTTCATCTTATACCTGAATCTATTCAACATGGTAATTACACCTTGGGAACAGCATTGGCAATGGTTGCAGGTATTTTCGTTTTTTTCATTTTGGAAAAATTTATTCACTATCATCATCATCATCACAGTACACATCCTGACGCGACACATAAAAGTGTCCATGGACATGGATATCATTTAGCGGCCGTTAACTTGATTGGAGATGGAATTCATAATTTCTTGGATGGTCTTCTTATTGCAACAAGTTACGCTGTCTCTCTTCCAGTGGGAATTGCAACGACAGTTGCAGTATTATTACACGAAGTACCGCAAGAAATCGCGGATTTTGGCGTGTTACTTTATTCTGGTCTCTCAAAGATGAAAGCATTATTGTTTAACGGCTTATCTGCTGGCTTAGCGTTAATTGGCGCCATTGTGGGACTTGTTGCATCTTCTTCTTTCACTGGATTCACAACGTTTATGATACCCTTTGCAGCAGGAAGTTTTCTTTATATTGCAGGTTCCAATTTAGTGCCAGAATTACATAAACATTGTTCATTGAAAGAATCTGCATTACACATCATTGCGATGGCGGCAGGAATTGGTATTATGGTGGCGTTATTATTTATTGCGCCAGGACATATTCATTGAGGTATACTATGAAAAAATATATTTTATTACTTGCAATGTTAGCATTCGTCGTGTTGTTGTTACTTACCATCGGTTGTGATACGGAACTGGCACATAGTGAAGATCATGATCATGATGGTGATGGTGTTCAAGACCACGATGAAGAAGAACATGATGATGATCATGATGATTCTGAGCAAGAATATGTTTCAGATGAATGATTATTGAGCTTGGCCGTTAGGTTGTTGTGCTCTTTCTGGCCGTTGTTGAGCTACCTGCTCTTCTGCTGCTTGACGAGCATCTCTCCGTCTGTTACGTGCATTCCGTCCTGCATTTGCCGCGTATGCAACTAACCCTGTTCCTAGACCAGTTATAGTTCCAACTAACTTGTCTGGTACGAATGGTGCTCTTACTTGGATTGCTTGTAGTTGAGGAGACATATTCCAGATTCGCTGAATTGCACCGTTGACAACATTTGTACTTGTTTGTACCCATCCTTTAACTGCCTGGCCTGCGTTTGATGTTGATTCTAATATTGCATCTGTGGTATCATACCCTACGGCACCTGCAACGAGCATATACGTGACAAATTTACCTGTCGGTGCCATATTTCGTGTTTCATACATGACGTGTGCACCAGTTGCGATAGGTGCAAGAAGATCACCTAAGTCGTCTAATTCTTTGTATCCTGTTAATCCTGCTGCTAATTGACCGGCTACTTTCGTGCCGCCATAGATCATCGGTGCAACTGCTGCTGCGGTAAGAAGTCTGTAATCATTGCCAAATATGGATTTATACGCTGCCATTCCTGTTCCTGCAGCGATTGCTGCAGTTGCTTCCGCCGGAAGGTTTGTTCCCATAGCGTTATTGACAATACCATTTAATCCTTCCGTCATGACACCTGCTGCCTGCCCCCACACGGAAACAGCATCCGTTAATTCGTATGCTGCGAGTGCACCTGCTCCCGCCGCGACTGTGACATCAGAAAAGTCGTTTGTTTGAAGTCTGTTACGCTCATTGTTCGCTTGGTCGAGAATAATGCCTGTATATACCATTGTTGCTGGAGCTGCTACTGATTGTATGAGGTCTGACGCTGTCGGATATCCTAGCCATTCGGCTACTTTCCCGCCAGCCCATACTGCTGCACCCGCGCCTGCTCCACGAATCATATTTGCCATACAGATCCTAGAATAAACTCGTTTTATAAAGTTTTCGTTTTTATTAACTCGATAGTAGTGAAGGTTTTGGCTTCAACAGCGCTTGATCTACAAATAGAGAGTGACAAAACACTTATTTCTTCCCTTTTTTATCAAGCTCACGGAGCCACATTAAGCCAAGTTTAATCATGAGTTTGTTATATCTGTCTGAGACACGATACGTTTTCTTGTACAAATCGTACTCAATTAGTCCCATGCCACGCATTGGAGTGAGAATTCGATCGTAGAATTGTCGTTTGTTATAGGAAATACGTTGCTCTCGATCCATAGGTGATTTTCCTTTCTCTTTCACAACGGCTTTCCCTTCATGTAAGGCGGTTGCGAAGAGGCTCATCTCCGTTTTACCTATTTCACCATCGTTATCCCACATGTATTTAATAAGCATTTTCCCCACTAACTGCTGCTGCTCGGTCGCGAAGACGATTTTGTAAATATCATCAGGCAAATTGAACTGATCAAATAGGATAACCATGTGTCAGGAAAAGGGAGGTTGTTATATAAATATAACGGAAAGGTATACTGGGTAGGATATTGGAAGAGACTCATTTTGAACAAGTAACTTTATAAACAACCCTCAAATCCAACGTAAACATGGGACGAATTAAAACAAAATTCATCAAACGGAAAACGAGAGAGTTGAATGTGTTACATGGTGACTCGTTCACGTCAGATTTTGATGCAAATAAGAAATTAACGGATAAACATGTGAAAGTGTATAGTAAGAAATTGCGAAATATCATTGCTGGCTACATGACACGTTTAAAGAAGAAGGAAGCATAATTTTTTTTGTAGGTTATTTCTTAAAAAAGTAGCAAATTATTTATATTAGTCGGCCTTAGAGATAGACAAAATGACTCCAGCAGACGTTTTAACAAAGATTCACGAGGATTTAGAGATTCTCAAGCGAGACATGGCCGAAATCAAACAAGTTATTAGGTTGGAACCTGAATTACGTGAAGAGGTGATCCAGCAAGTAAAGGAAGCGAGAGAGCGAATTGCAAAAGGTCAATTTGTGAGTAATGGAGACATTCTAAAAGAGTTTGATGTACAATGAGTTATCTGATTGTGTGGGACGAAAGAGCTCGGGATTTTTTACGCAAGATTCATAATCAGGATGCAAAGAGAATAATTAAGAAAGTTAATACAATAATAGATGAGCCAAGACATTACTTGGAAACTTTAGTTGGGATCAAATCATATAAGTTACGGATAGGAGATTACAGGGCTCTCATTGACTTGAATGAAAATACTAATACTATTTCTGTTGTGCTTATTGGGTATAGGAAGGACATTTACAAATATATTCAAAGAAGTGGTTTTGGAAAGAAGTAAGACTGTCCTAATTCAAAACCTATAAATACTCATCTCCTCATTCTAATTGAAAAAAGAGGTACGTATGACACTTCATCTAGTGAGGGATATAAAGGACATTGGTCGTTTTAAAGAGATTCTCACAGTTCTTCTTCAAGAAGGTCTTGGATACTACTTAGGTAAATCGAAGTTAAAATCACATCTTCCTTGGCATCATCGTGTCAAACCTACCTTGCCTATTAACCAGTTAGAAGATCAAGCTGTCCGTATCAGGAAAGCGTGTGAGAAGTTAGGGCCAACATTTGTGAAGTTAGGTCAATTACTCTCGTTACGACCTGATCTGGTACCACACGAATACTCGGCCGAGCTTGAGAAATTACAAGATACCGTTCCCTCATTTTCATACAGTAAAGCAAAAAAGATTATTGAAGCAGATTTAGGCAAACCGATTGACAAACTCTTCAAATCGTTCGAGAAAAAACCGTTTGCCTCGGCAAGTATCGCGCAAGTGCACAAAGCAGTTCTTTACAATGGGAAGAAAGTAGCGGTGAAAGTTAGAAGGCCAGGTATCGAGACAACCATTAACGAAGATTTAGATATTTTATTCTTCATTGCGCATAAGCTTGAGAAACATATCAAAAAACTTCGTCGGTTTCGGCCAACGCAAGTTGTGAAAGAGTTCGCGTTATGGACACGAAGGGAACTAAATTTAGTCCATGAAGCAACCGCTGCAACAAGACTTAAAGAGTTATTGAAGGACAATGATGACATTATCATTCCGTTCATTTACAAAGATCATTCTTCTAAAAGAGTCCTTACCATGGAATTGATTGAAGGGGTTAAGTTAGATGATTTTACGCAGATTACAAAGTGGAAAGTCTCACGAAAGAAACTGGCAAACATTTATTTCCTCTCCATCTTAGAACAGGCGTTATTACACGGCTTCTTCCATGCAGATCCCCATCCTGCCAACATTTTCGTCAACAAAAAAGGCAAGTTAATTTTCCTTGATTTTGGCATCATGGGCGAACTTTCCATAATTGACCGGAAGAAAGTTATCAAATTTATTAATTCCATCCCTGAAGAGGATGCGGAGAAAAGTTTTGCCATCATTGCATCACTTGCAAAGAAGTTAGGTGACGCAGATATGGCGGCATTTAAACAAGACGCGCTTCCGTTATTATTATCTGTGTATAATCAGAGTTTACAGGATGAAAGTATCGGGAATGCGTTGTATAAAGTTATGGGGATGGGCGCGAAACATGGTGTTGTCTTTGACCCAAACCACATCTTAATGGCGAAGGCGATCTATCAGGCGGAAGGATTGGGGTTAATGATTAATCCTTCATTCAAAGTTGCGGATGGGTTACATGATTTCGCGGAAGAATATTTAGAAATGGAATTTTCTCCTAAGAACATTGCACTGTATGCACAAAAAATGTTTTATAAAAATAAAAATTTACTTGAGGAATTGCCGGAACATATTTTGAACATAATTCATCGGTTAGAAAATCCGCAACCTGACCAATTATCACAAACACAATTACACGAATTGGAACAAAAAATTGAAGATACGCATTCCTTCCACAGCAAAAGTTTGTTAGTGGTAGTCTTATCAGTACTTTTTGTCTTTTTATTGTATATGGAAGGACGAACACACATACTTGGCATACCGTTAAGTATAATAGTGTTTGGTGTTTTAGTAGTAGTGTTAGGGTATAATTATCTGAAAAAACGAGGTGAAGAAGGATGGAAGATCGAATAAAGAAAGTGGTGAAAACCGGATACGGGTTAAGTTTGTTAACGTTAGATCAAGCGCGTAAAGTTGCGGCGAAGGTTCGGAAAGATCTGAATTTAAATGAGAAAGAATCACGGAAATTAGCGAAGGAATTGATGGCATCGTCTGAGAAAGCGGCACGGGACGTTATCAAAGTGGCAAATAAGCATTTTGAAGCAGCGGTGGTGAAATCTGGTGTTGCGAGTAAACGTGAGCTTAGCAGGGTGAAGAAGAAAGTTGCGAAACGTGTGAAGAAAAAGTTAACGGGAAAGAAGACGTTGTATGGACGAATTAAGAAGAAGGTTCGTGGGAAGTAGGCTCTTTTGTCTCTTTGTGGTAGTTAAACTTATAAACCCTCTTCTTATTTTCTTCACATGGAATTAACATCGGTTGTCATACCTGCACAATATGGACGAGAACAAGATTATATTAGGGCCACTATTAAGTCATACCAACACCAACATTTTAAAGGAAGGGAAAGACCAACTGAGCTACTTGTTGTGATGAATGGTGCTGTTGTAGGAGCTGATGATACGCCAAATATTGCAGACGATCTTGGTGCTAAGGTGATTACGTTGGATGAAGGAAATGTTTCATTAGCGAGAAATGAAGGTGTTGAAAACGCAGAAGGGAAATATCTTATTTTCAATGATGCCGATACGCGGGTTGCATCTAATTATGTTGACGTGATTGGTCAAGCTCATGAAAAAGGAGCTGATTTTGGGTCTGCCCTTTTTAAGCCAGAAAACTTGCATCCAATGACGTGGTTATATTGTCTTGCGACATGGACAACAGGATATGTTCTCAGCGATGTTGGTGGTAACATGTATGTGACTCGTGAATTATTTGATAAGGTTGATGGTTTTAATCCAGAACTTCGTGTCGGTGAAGATACGGATCTAGGAAGACGAATGAGGGATGCAGGTGGAAGGCACAAATTCTTGCATGGGACGCATATAATAACATCAATGCGAAAATTTGAGGAAAATGGCTATTTTACAGAATTTTTTATCAACCAAATGAAACCGTTTCTTTTTCCAAATAAAACCTTACCAAAATAACCCCCTAAACCTTTATAAATACGCTACGATCTCTTCCTATATATGCCAGCAAAGAAGAAATCAGTATCAAAAACGTCTCAACCAGAACTTAATATAGCGTTAGTTGGGCATGTAGATCATGGTAAAACGACGCTCACGGAACGACTTTCTGGAAAATGGACAGATACACATTCTGAAGAATTGAAACGTGGTATTACCATTAGGTTAGGCTACGCAGATTTCACGATGCGGAAATGTGCAAAATGTAACTATCTCACCACGAAAGCGAAGTGTGTGAAGTGTAATGAGGAACCAACAGTCTTACGAACAATCTCGCTTGTAGATGCACCTGGTCACGAATCGTTAATGGCAACAATGCTTTCAGGTGCGGCGATTGTTGATGGTGCATTATTATTAGTTGCCGCAAACGAGAAGTGTCCGCAACCACAAACCAAAGAACATATCATGGCACTCCAGATCTCAGGTATCAAAAACGTTATCGTGGTGCAAAATAAAGTTGATTTGGTGTCTGAGGAAGACGCGATCAAAAATTATGGGCAAATCAAAACGTTTTTGGAAGGAACAGATTATAAAGATGCACCAATTATTCCAATTTCAGCACGAGCAAATGTTAATGTTGATGTCTTATTAGAAGCGATTCAAGAACATTTTCTAACACCGAAGAGAGATGCTAAGGCCGATCCAATAATGCTTGTAGCGAGAAGTTTTGATATTAACAAACCCGGAATTAAACCAGAACAATTAGTTGGTGGTGTTCTTGGTGGGACGGTGAAGGAAGGCAAATTTGCAGTGGGTGATGACATCGAAATCGTGCCAGGATATGTAGTGGAAGAAAAAAACAAGAAAGTCTGGAAACCCCTAATGACAAAAATTACTGCTATTTTTTCTGGCGGGAAACCTGTTGACGAAATTTTACCAGGTGGAAGCATGGCATTAGGGACAGAATTAGATCCTACCGTGGTAAAATCAGATGTGCTTACAGGTTGTTTAGTGGGTAAACCTGGGAAATTACCGGAAGTTCATTACCAAATTACGATTGAAACACATCTTCTTGAACGGGTTGTGGGGACGAAAGATGAAGTGGAAGTGAAACCGTTAGCAAAGAAGGAAGTGTTAATGTTGAATGTGAATTCTGCTGCAACTGTAGGCGTTGTGTTAGATCCGTCGAAGAAGAAAACGACATGTATTTTGAAGAAACCAGTTGCCGCCAATGTTGGCGATAGAATTACGATATCGCGAAGAGTTGGGGATCGGTTTAGATTGATTGGGTACGGAATTTTGAAGTGAGAATTATACCACATATGCAACTTGATTATTTGAGAATCCATCTTCCGTGAGAACTTCTGAATAAAACACTGGCGTGTCTTCAAGATCTGGTAATTTCATTAATTCTTTTGGTTCCGCTTTTTCAGTTTGTACTCTACCTGCATAATTGATAGCGGTATTGTAGTTATGTGTTCCGAGGGTAATTCTTTTGCAGCCAGCTCTGTGAGCGAAATCGCCTAAATATGATGTAATATGCTCCACAAGTCGTGAGAATTCTTCGTCTTGAAGCGGATTCCACGATTCCGACAATTCATATGAATTGGTAAGTAAGATTGGATCATCTTCATCATCTACTGTTATGAAACTTAACACCATACCTACTCGTCGTGGTTTTCTCGTTCCAACATGTTGGTAGATACCAAAAATAAGGGTACCTTGATCAAGTTGGTAGAAGGGAACGGCTTCACCATTACCTAAATCGTTTTGACCAACCGCGATGCAACATCCTCCGTCATTTCCAAATATGACGTCATCAGGTAATAACTGTTCTAGCTGGACTGTATACCTCGCTTCTGTGACATTTTTCATTCGTGACGCGATAACTTTATGTTTATCGACATATTCTTCGAAATGTGTATAAAGATTTTCTGCTTGATCTTCAAATTTGCGTAATGAAGGTACTTCTTCTGTAAACTTTATTGCGTTTATGAATTCAAGAAGTAGACGTTGGATTCTATCCTGGAGTTCGGCAGCGAAAAACTCTGTTTTTTGACCAAACATGTTGTCAACATAGTCGACAGTTAAACTGTCTTCTTTGTGTGCTTGTTCTATGTCGTTAAGATATGGATTTTTGAAAATTTCTTTATACGTTCTGAGTATTTTTTGTAATGGCTTACGAGCTTCTTCAAGTCCACCTTCTATCGCGAATTCTAAATGTTTTGCTAGCTCGGGTATTGTATATAAATGTGCATCGTAGTCCCATCCGCCTGTGATTTGATCGAAATGAGGATTGTTTCCTGCTTCTTGGTTTACTCCACCCTCTTGCATTTCTCTTGCTAACTGAGTTGTGTCGTAGTCCTCAATGCCTGCTCCAACTTGTTTAATTGCATTGGTAATATCATTTAGGACATCATCTCTAATTTGATACAGTTCATGAAGCCATCCAGTAAAATTACGCCGTGGTTTTTCCCCCTCTTTTTCTATGGTAATCAGAATACCTGGATCTTCACGATTTTGTGCAAGTTTGTTAAGATCAATACCATATTCTAGAGCTTCCTGACGAAATTGCACATTTTCTTCTAATGAAGCACGAAATTCTTGTGGATCGTCTGCGAGAAAGTATTGGCAGTACACTTCACCAAATGAAGACATTTCCATAACTGTTTGTATTTTTGCTTTCTTGCCTTTAGAATACGAACTTCTCTCTAGTTTTGCGATCGCTGCTTCAAGTGTTTCAGAAGTTGCTTTATTTGCTATCAGTCGCATCAATTAACTACTTGAGAGGGGCAGTTATAAGTCTTGCTATAAAAATACACTATTTCCCTTTCATCCACCACTTCTTGGCCCATTTCACAGTTAACGTGCTAAGAACAAATCCAGTTGTTGGCACGATTGAATTGACCCANGGTCTCGGTAAAGAAGCAGAGTAGAAGAATATTACAATCACAACATATGTTAAGACTGCAATCAAAATCCGCCGTGTCCAGCTTGTTTCCCATGCTTTATCTAACTCGACACGTTTGTTTCGATGTTTGATGGCTGTAATTTCTTGGTCGTGGTTCATGTTCCCGTTTTCGTTTTATGCACGCTTCCTGTAAATTTTCCGCTTTTAACTTCTTGTTCAAATTGCTTTTCAAAATTCGCAAACGTGTTTTTGTATTTTGGAGTTTTGTGAGCATACGTTCCAAATATGAAATCCATGATCGGATTTGTGATGGTATAATTCTTTGTCGTGTTGATATGGTGATTATCGTGAATCTTTTGTAAGTACAAAAAGTATTTTTTTTTAGAGAGAATATGCTTTCTAAGATGAAACAACCTATGAAAATACCAAAAGAGTATTGCGTACAATCCAGATCCTAGCGCCATTGGAAGTGCGTTTTCAAATGATAAAACTACAAACGGTAGTGCAAGCGCAAGTGGTCCAAAAGTCTTATACTCAATTGCTTTCACTTTCACATATGGATGATCTGGCCGTAAGTTTTTTGGCGGGTATAACTTGAAGTGATGTTTCCAATGTTCATATTCAATTCGTGGAATAAGATGGCTATGATCCAGAAACCTGTGAAAGACATACCCGATAAATTCAACGTATGGTATTGCCACAAGAAGAAACCACCAATTAAAACTTGCCATGAAAGAATGTGGAGTATGGGATTTATAAATCTTCTCTAACTCTCTAGTAGTGCTGAATCTTTTTATAGCTTTCTTCTTCTCTGCATGAAATGGTGAGATTAATCTCCTATAACATTGAATACTGCGAAGGTATGGAAGGGCTTTGGTACCAATACTTATTTTTCTGGCGATTATTTTTTCCACCAAAAAATTTAGACATGCGAATTATTGATGCACTCAAAAAGGTCAATCCAGATATTTTAACATTAATTGAAGTTGATACGGGATCATTACGTTCAAGAGGGAAAGATCAAGTAAAATTCATTGAAAAAAAGTTAGGGATGACAAGTTTTGTTGAGAAAGTGAAATACCCAATTCATGGCTGGCTGAAATTCTTTCATCACGTACCAATTTTAGGGAAGCAAGCGAATGCGATCATTTCAAAGTATAAATTATCGAAAATCAAATACCATGTATTCCATGAAGGAACAAAACGAATGGTCATTGAAGCAACCGTGAACTGTCCGAAACCAGTTACGTTGTTGGCAGCACATCTTGCTCTTGGTAAAAAAGCGAGAGCGGCGCAAATTAAGGAACTTATTGGGATTGTGAACAAGATCAAAAACCCTGTCATTTTAATGGGTGATTTTAACACGTTTAACGGTGAAGCTGAAATGAAAGAACTTATGCAAAAGACACATTTGAAAGATCGCATTAAGTTAGATAAAAAATCAATTCCTTTTACCGAACCTGCATGGCATCCTTCTAAACGGTTAGATTATATTTTAACATCACCTAAATTGAAAGTCACAAAATATTCTATTCTTCATTACGCCTTTTCGGATCATTTGCCATTAATGGTTGATTTCGAGTTTCGGAAATAGTTATTTGAATTTCTTCAACTCTTTCAAAAACAAATGTCTAATTTGTCGCCTGAATATTGCTATGAAAACGAAAAGTGCACTTCCAAGTACAATAAATATGGTTGTTACCGTAAAACCAGAGAATAAATCTTCACCCAGTGAATTGATTAATAGAAAACGGGGGATATGACCCAGGATAACTAACACAATAAACGTCGTATACTTCATTTTAGTTAAGCCTAGGAAGAGACTTACCATGTCACTTGGGAAGATGGGAACGGCATATGAAATAAGTGCCGCTGTTTCTTTCCGCTTCTTGAATGTATGTTCAAAATGTTCTAGGTGATGTTTGTCAACCAACTTTTCTAATAATGGTCTTCCAAATTTACGAACGAGTTGAAACGCGATACTTGCACCGATAACGACAGATAATAATGATAAGATTGTTCCTACTACAGTTCCAAAAATAATACCTCCACCAAGTACAACGGGTGTGGAGGGAATGGGGAGTGGTACCGTAAGGAGCAGTAAAACTATGTATGCAAGGTAACTCCAGACACCAAAACTAATGATAAAATTACGAATGAATTCAGGGGATGTAAATTGTTGTAAGAATGATGATTGCGTGCCAAGATAGAACAACATGATACTTATAATGCCTAGCACAACATATCCCCATACACGATGTTTAATTTTCATGTGACAAATTCACTCTTTAGTTGTTTTAATGATGTTAAGGTAATTATTTTAGTGATGCCTTTTCGAGAAACGACGTTTTTCACAAAGTTGTAATACTCATCTTGATCTTTCACGTGAACTTTCAAAATCACTTCCCAATCACCTGTGCAGATATCGACACTCTCCACTTCGGGATGTTTTGCTAATTCTGTTGCAAATTTTTCAGGATCACTATATTCTTCAACCGCAATACTGATTAACACGAATGCACAAAACCCTTGCTCGATTTTCTTATGGTTAAACACTGCCTTATAACGTTTAATCGCCCCCTCTTTCTCTAATTTTTTAATGTTATAATGGATAGTTGTCGAGGGTACTTTTAATTTTTTGGCAATTCTCGCTATCTGTGGTGTGGCATACCCTTCTTTGAATAATGAAATTAATTTTGCAGTGATGTCTCTCATGTTTCGTAGATTATTCAACTTTATATAAATTTATTGGTTATTTTTCGTATATTCTTCGATCAAATATATTAGTCAGTGAAGTATTGAAGTAGTACAATGATGGAAAGAATAACACTTAGGGCAACACACAGAAATGAAGAACTTGAAATTGCATTGGGGTTTAGACTTAACGAGGCGTATGCAGTTCGAATAGCTGGTATAAATGTCATGGATCAATTACCTTTCTATGGTGTTCTTACGAGAGTTGATTTGTGCAGATGGTCAAATGGAAAAATTCGAATAGAAAAAGTTACCCTTGAAGATGGTTTGGTTGGCCCTGAAAGAAGTTACTTTGCAAAGGAACATATTAGTGGTAGTGCAATTGTAAGCATTGGACGATTACCTAATCCAGATGCGTTTTACAAACATAGAGATCACATAACAAAATGAAACGAGTAGGAATAGTTGGCGGACTTGGACCAGAAACATGTTGTGAGTTTTTACTAGCTGTAAATAGAGAAATTGAACAGAAGATGGGATGCCAGGCTGACGTAGTGATGGAGAATGTTGCCATGCCACACAATGAAATGAAAAAGTTGGCAGCAGGGTCTTTCTCTACATTTCATAAGGATATTTTGGCGGGTGCTATATCAAGATTACATGCGGCACAAGTAGATTTTATTGTCATTCCATGTAATACAATGCATATTTTTATTGATGATTTGAGGAAGATTTCAAAGATTCCAATAGTAAGCATTATAGATGAAACAGCGAAGGAGTGCTTGCAACAACAAATTACAAAAGTAGGCATTCTAGGTTCTTCAACAACAATACAACAGAAGTTACATGAAACCAAATTACATTCAATTGGAATTGAAACAGTGATTCCCTCACGTGAAGATCAATCTGAAATGGGAGAAATAATCCCACGTATCATTTTTGAGCAAAACACGAAGGAAGATGAGCAAACAATAGTTTCTATAATTCGGAAGATGAAAATAGAAGGTGCTGATGCAGTTATTTTGGGATGTACAGATTTGCCGTTGGTTATTAACGAACAGAATTCAGTGTTGCCAATAATTGACACGCGTTAGGTTTTAGAAAATGCAACCGTTGCGATGATGGTGTAAAAAGAGTAAAAAATAAAAATTTATGCTTCCTTTGCTTCTTCAGTTGGTTCACTTTCTTCTTTCTTCTCTTCGCCGTGTGAATGTTCTTCCTTGCAACATTCACCCTTATCTTCCTTTTCCTTGGTGTGAGATCCGCATCCGCCTTCTGAACATTTACCTTGACACCCGCCATCTCCACAGCCGCCACTACCGCAACCGCCGGATCCACATCCACCTTTCGGTGCGTCCATTTCATCCATGACATCTTCCAGCGTGATTTCGAACGTTAATTCTTTGCCTGCAAGAGGATGATTTAAATCAAGTGTTACTTTATCATCTGCAACTTTTGCTATCTTAACAGGAAACGCGCCCTGTGGTGTTTGCATCATTAATTGCATGCCAACCTGTGGTTCAGGTTCTTTTGGTAATTGGTCGCGAGGGACTTCTTTCATTAAATCTGCGTTTATAGCTCCATACGCTTCTTCAACTGGTAAGGTCACTGTTTTCGTTTCGCCTTTTTCCATGCCGTTTACTGCGTTATCAAATCCAGGAATAACCATCTTTGCACCAATCACAAATTGTAATGGGTCTCTCCCTTCGCTTGAATCAAACACACTGCCATCTTTCAATGTTCCTTTATAGTGAATTTTCACTGCTTTTCCATTTTCTGCTTTCATAATAATCAACTCCGATTTACTCACAAAAAGGCTTCTCTTTTAAAAAAGTATCAGCTTTATATTAACTTCTTCAACTCAGCAGAAATAACTTGCCCAGATGCTTTCCCAGCCAACTTCTTCATACACATGCCCATTAAGGCGCCCATGGGTGCACCTTTATTCTTCTCCACGATCTCCTTAATGACAGCATGTAAATCCTCCGTAGACAATGATTCATACTTCGAGATATCAAACTTCCCTTGCGCCATATCCATCAACACATCTAACGCAATATCTTTGTGAATTTTCCCTTCATCAAGATACAAAAAGAATTCTCTGAAATGATCGTCATTAATTTGGGAAGTATCTATTTTATACTTCCGCCGTATCTCAACCAACATAGACGTCATTACGTCTGCGATAAATGCTGCTTTCTGCGTTGGATATTTCCCAACAATTTCTTCAAACAATGAACTATTTGCATTCTTCACAACGAACGCTGCAAGATCTGCACTAAGATTATACTCTTCCTGAAACCGTTTTATTTTTGCATCCAATAATTCCGGCAATTCAATTTCACTCATATCTGGATATAATAATGGCACGTCCGTTTCAGGGTACATTCGCGCTGCGCCAGGCATTGGTCGCATATAGGTAGAGGTACCATCTTGCTGCGCTTTTCGCACTTCTGAAGGAACGCCAGTGAACAACTCTTTTGCTCTTCCATAGACAGCATGTAATGCTATTTTACAACGCCATGCTTCCGCTACTACTAATACAAATGCGTCCGTTCGGTCACACTCCAACTTCTTCCTCACTAATTCAACTTCTTTCTCACTAATACCATAATTAGGTAATTCATCTGAGTGGAAAATACCACCAACACCAGCAATGATTTTCGCTCTCCCTGCAAATTCCGTGCCGACTCGGTATCCTGGCTGCAACTCTTTCCCTATTAACCCAACAAAATCATTTAACTTCATTCCCATGATAACATATCCATTTTCAACTGCTTCCTTTACACGTTTCGCATCCGTTTTTTTAAAAAAAGATGTCACATCCATAGTACGCATTGCGTGTAATTGCACCGTTTCCAACTCTTTTTTGATTTGCAATAATTCATGCTGACGTTTCATCTCTAACTCAACTAATTGTGGAATCCCTTTCAGATCTTGCGCCCCTTTAATCTCAACTCGTGTACCTCCCTTAATAGAGACGTTCACATCTTGCCGAATTGTGCCAAGACCACGTTTCACGCCAGGAAGAGAACGAAGAAGCATGCCTATCTGCCGCGCTGCTTCTTGACATTGCTGCGGTGTGGTGATATCTGGTGCAGTGCCAATTTCAATCAACGGCACGCCTAACCTATCTAATCTGTATGTTTTTATGTCACCAACTTCCGCAATAATTTTGCCTGCATCTTCTTCCAATGAAATGTTATCAATACGAACATCGCCTTCACTGGTTTCAATTTTGCCACCTCGCGAAATTAATCCTGTTCTCTGGAAGCCAGAGGTGTTCGATCCGTCTGCCACCGTTTTCCGCATCATTTGCACGATGGGAGATGGTGTTGAACGTACCATTTTCACGAATTGTAAGACTGTATGAAGTGCATCTTCATTCACGGAATGTGGTGGTTCCTCATCAACTTCCACTAAACACGTTGTATCTTTATATCCTTCATATACGAATGTTTTGTCACGTTGCTGTTCTTGCGCTGCTGCGACATCTGTTTTTCCACCTTCCCCAGCAGCCGCTCGAATTTTCCGTGAAACGGTGAAATGGGGGTCATCGTCTCTCAGTTGAGTAGGACAGTTACAGAATAATTTTTTGCCTGAGAGCTGTTGATGGATTTCAATACCACATTTTAAACCAAGATCTTGCATGGTGTTGTGAATTGGAAGTGGTTTAAAAATGTTTATGTGAAAGGAGAATATAACCTATTTCACAAATTCTACTCCAGGAAGATTTTGAAACTCTTTATCACCTGTTAAAAATAAGATATTTCGTCGCAATGCCATAGCATACCCTAATGTATCAGCGTACGATAACCCTTTCTTAGAATGTTCTAATTTAATCTCTGTAGCATCAAATATGTCTTCATCTTCAATTAACAAAACCATATCACGAAATTGATAAAAAAATTCTTTTGCAACCTCTCCATGTAACTTTTTACGTAAGTTGTACAGAAACTCATACAAATTTACTTTGTTTGTAAACAATTCATCATTTACAAACCGTTTGTATTCTGAATTTCCCTGTACTATCTCCATAAGTGCATACGTATCAGCAAAGAATTTCACTTTTCCCACTCTCTTCTTGATTCATCCTTCATCTTTTGTGAATCTATTTTCATGTTTTTAAGAGAACCAAAAACTTCACGTAAAGTTTTTTTCTTTCGTATTTCAATAATTATTTCTTCTCCTTTCTTGAGGTGTTGTGCTTTTATAACTGATCGTGGTACGACAATCCCAAGAGAGCTCCCCCATGTTTTTAATATTGCGTTGGTTTTCATGTTAGATTAGATATTATATCTAACTATTTAAATCTTTGGGATAGATTTATAGATTTTCATGAAATACATTACGTATGAAACAATTTGACCTTGACACATTCAATCAATTGGTAGATGAATTAATTGATTCTAAAACGTTAATTGTTGTTGAAGGGAAGAATGATAAGAAAGCGTTGAAAAAGTTAGGGTTTGATAATATTATTACACTCTCAACACCATTATACCAAATTGTGGAAATCGTAGCAACATACCCAAAACAAGAAGTTGCTATCTTAACAGATTTTGATGCGAAGGGAAAAGAGTTATACAAAAAAATAAAATCAGATTGTTCACAGCGAGGAATTCGAATTAACACAAAATTACGTTCCTTTCTACGACGTGAAACTGATTTGGTGCATATTGAAGGCTTGGATACTTTTATTAAAAACAGACAAAAGATTTAAATAAAGGTACGTGTACACGTACGTGTATGGCAACAAAAACACTTACGATTACAGAAAATGCATACAATGCTCTTAAGGAGAGAAAGTTAGAAGATGAAAGTTTCTCGCAAGAAATCCTACGACTCTTAACAACACAAAAAAGACCGCTCAGCGATTTTTTTGGAATCCTTTCAGAAGAAGAAGGGGAGAGAGCACTTAATGTGATTAATAGGATGCGTGAGTTAGACGAAGAGAGAATGAAGGAGAATATGAAAGCATGGTCTTAAAGTTAGTCGATACAACATTCTTGATCGATGTAGTTCGTGGAAGAAAAGATGCAAAGAAACTTCTTGCATCTTCAGCTACTTTTGTGACAACGCAAATAAATATGTATGAGGTTCTAGTTGGCATATTCTCACAGAGAGAACCCGGATCAGGTGCTGTCGTAGCCCACAGTCTTTTAAGTGGTATTCCCGTCCTTCCGTGTGATGATGCGGCTATTATTAAAGCAGCAGATCTTACGGCAACCCTACAACAAGTGGGAAAAGAAATAGGGCATATGGATTCATTAATCGCGGGTGCTGCGTTAAGCAAAGGTGTTACAACAATAGTTACCAAGAATGTTAAACACTTCAAGAGGATTAAAGGGTTGAAAGTAGAGACGTACTGATCATTTTTCTTTTCATAAATACTAAATTAACGTAGACACCTACCTTCCTTACAACTACTGGGGCAGGCAATTTTCTCATACTCTCTTTGATCTTTCTCACAAAAATATTCTCTCACAAAACAATTGCCTACTTCTTCACATATTCCCTTCCAAGCAATTGCTGAACCTCTCAAACAAGTATCATTAAAATCAATCCCGTTTCGATCTACCTCACCTGCAAAAAACGGATCCTTGCCCCCATCAGAATCAATACATTTTGGTGTGTCTTTATCTCCTTTGATGCATTTTCCGTAACGGCATACTCTTCCCTCCCCACAAGTTATTAGTTTATTTTTAGCTCTGCCATCTTCACAATATCCCTCGCGTAAAATACCTACATTTGAATATCCTACATCTTCAATGTAATTAAAACAATAATCTCCACTTCCTCCATCTCTTCCTAATGCTATGTTACTACCTGTGAAATCGTGAATTTTTTCACTTACTTTTTCTAGAAAAGAACTTCCATATGTAATCTTACCATCTGTATAAATATCATCGCCGTCACTATCATAGCACGAGTCTGTAAACCATTTCGTATTTACCTCACGAATTTCAGGGTTCTGTGTTTCAAAATACTCCTGTGGTGTTGTTCCGCTTGCAATGTACACAATAACTATCACTACAAAAATGGTAAGGGCCAAAAGGAGAGCTTTCTTTTTCATATCAGAAATGTTGTTTACATTTCTTTA
>NZBO01000041.1 GCA_002686315.1 archaeon
AAATTAGATCTTGGCGTTAATATACGTGAAGAGAAAACGTTTGCTGGCTGGTTGATTGCCGCGCTTATTGCATTCTTTGGATTTCTTGCTGGAATTACCTTATTTGGGTGGCTCGCTGCAGCGTTAGCAACGATTTATGTGTATAGAATAGTGCANAATTAAAAAGTAANATAAAAAAAATCTATTTCTTCTCTTCNANTGGNGCTAACTCNTCAATGATTGGTTGCGGNATACCNGCTTCNNTCATTGCTTTACGAGCTTTCTTGACATCGCCTTTCTCCTGTTCTAAGATGACTTTCGCTTGCGCTTCAAACTTCGCACGATTCACTTTTAACTCTTCTTGTAATCGTGCTTTTTCTGCTTCAAGTTCTTTCATTTCTTCTTCTGTTAACTCTGTCTTTCCTGAAGAGATCTTTTCATCAAACTGGCCTTCGCTGATAGCTTTGAGTGCATCTTGCGCAGGCATACCTTCAACAAGGATACCCATTGATTGGCATGTTCCCACGATTTCTCGCACTTTCATCTTCAAATCTTTGCCAAGAAGTGCATCCGCTTTCGTTTGCGCTACTTTGATTATTTGCTCAATTTTCAAGTCGGCTACTTTTTCTGTGAGTGGATTCCCTGCACCTTTCGCAACACCGGCTTCTTTCTTGATAAGTGCTGCTGCTGGTGGCGTTCCAATTTCGATTGTAAATGATTTATCTTCATCATCAACAGTTACTTTCACTGGAACTTGCATTCCTGCTAAAGATGCCGTTTTTTTGTTAATTTCAGCCACGACTTGCCCGATATTAACACCTGTTGGTCCTAAAGCTGGACCTAGCGGTGGCGCTGCGGTTGCTTTCCCACCTTGAATTAAGGTTTCGACTGTTTGTTTTCCCATCAGTACTCACCTCTGTGAGTATGAGGGGTTCCAAAATTTCTAATTTTGTTATCCATATATGATCACCTAGTATTGTGCGTAACGGGAGAAAAAGATCGGGTTTCTTTATATATGTTATGGGTAAATTAGTGTTGATATGACCTTACTGGCGCATCTTCTTTCAATTTCCTGTATTTTTTTTCACTACGATAGCCAATAACATACATAATAATCATGATTGTAAAAAACAATCCTAGGAACGGAAACAGAGTAGTCTTATTAACTATATTATTTTTAAGCAACAAGTAGCTTATTACCAAAATGGCATACATAGCAATAGCTATCCCAAACACTTTAAGTCGTGCTTTCATAAGTTGATTTTCCATAGCATACAAATTCACTCTCCCTTTTTTAAAATTACCTTGAAAAAATACATTTAAATACAATCCAACTATTTCAGAAATATGTCACATAAACTCTTCGCCATTTTTCTTCTTCCATTAAGTCTTATTATTGGTCTAACTCATTTAGAAATAGTTTCAATACCAGAATATCTTCCAATCTCATATGTCTTTTTGGGTGTTATTGCCATGTTTATCTTTGAAGCATTTGCACTATTTCGCTATTTTTCTATGGAGCAAGAGGAAAGAAAGATAACAGCAATTATTATTCCAACAATATTAGTCATTCCAGCAGTCTTAACATTTTTTCCTGATTTGTTACCAAGTGTATTAGCGGATAACCTTAATCTTATCTTAGCAAGTTTTATGTTCACAGAAGGATTGTATGCGTTGCATTAGAAAAGTTTAGATACTAGTTCATTTCTCAAGTAAGAATGATGCACAAAAAATTACAAAAAAGAGGAGATTATTACTGGATTGAACTTTCTGATAAAGAAATGAAGGAACATAACCTGCAAGAAAATCAAGAAGTGTTATGTAAGATCATACCTAAATAAAACTCTCTAAAGACAAATTCACTAAATTTTCTTTCGCTTGCATTTCTTTAAAAGAAGGTTCCAACTTAAAATATAACATGTCATCCACATACGAACGACATAACGGAATGCCTTTACTCACCAACCCGGAAACTGCTTCCTTAATAACCGCTAGTGGCAAAACTGTTTTCTCCGCCATTTCGTCCCAATTTAATGCGTTACGTTGTGTGTATAATAACAAAAAGACTTGTTTCTCGGTCGTGTTAAGAGGTCTGATATCTTTCTTTGGTTTGTCACCCAATTGCATAGAATCAAGACGTTGTGAAACTTTCTCTAACTTCACATCCATCTCATGTAAGTAATCAAAAAGAGCTTGAATTTCAGCGGTGTTTTCGTTAATTGCAGCGAGATGTTCCTCCACCGCTACACGCACTTTCGCAAATTCTTTTCGCATTGTTCACACTACCTCTTAAGTATATTTGTCGTCGGTAAAACACAGGAACGGTACACACACCCTGCCCTCTTTTTCTACCACTAACCCCATCATCACCTAAATCGTTATCGTTTAAATAGCTTTCGTTTTTGTATAGTTACTGATGGGGAGTATGTTTAAGGAAATGGTAGTGCAAAACCATATAAAGTACATTTCTTTTTACACCACATGTCAATTCGAACAAAGAAAGAACTTGCAATATTTTTATCTAAGTTACAGAGTTTTGAAAAGCCATCCTTCGCACTAGAACAGTATGAAACACCCTCCGAGATTGCCGCGACATGGATTTGGGATATGGCAATGAAAAGTGAAGTTGCTGGAAAAACTATTCTTGATGCAGCATCAGGACCTGGGATATTAGGAATTGGCTTGCTATTATTAGGCGCTCGAAAAATCTATTTCGTTGATAAAGATCCAGACGTTATGCAAACATGTATCGAAAATTATAATAATGTCAAAAAGGAATATGAGATTGGCGATGCAGAATTCATTACGGAAGACATTTCTTTATTTGATGAACAAGTTGATGTAGTTGTGCAAAATCCGCCATTTGGCACGAAAGAAAAACATGTGGATAAGAAATTTTTAGAAACGGCTTTTAGGTCTTCTAATATTGTCTATAGTATGCATAAATATTCAACAAAAAAATTTGTAGAAGCAGTATCACGAGATCATAACTTCAAAATTGTCGAAAACTGGCGGTTTGAATTTGGTATCAAGAAAAAGTTTTCTCATCATACGAAACCAGTGAAGTATATCGACGTTGGATTGTGGAAGATGGTTAGAGTACAATAAGATCTTTCCGGTTTTGACCAGTTCCGATATACTGGACAGGTACACCAACCAACTCTTCAATCCGACGAACGTATGCTTGTGCATTTCCAGGTAAATCATCCCAACGTCTTGCACCCGCAACTTCTTCTTTTTGCCAACCAGGCATTGTCTCATAAATTGGTACAGCAGTATCTAAATTAAACAAGGGAAATTCGTTATGCCCTTCATACCCAACAGCAACAGATAATCTCTCAATCCCACCTAAACAATCGAGTTTTGTTAGCGCTAAACCAGTAAGACCATTGACACCTGCAACATGTTTCACAACCGCTGCGTCAAGATGTCCCATACGACGTGGCCGTCCTGTTTTCGCACCAAATTCGCCGCCTTCAATTCCTAATTGTTTCCCTGAAACATGTTGATAATCTGGATGCATTGGATCTTGTACAATTTGACGTTCAGCAGACGTTAATTTGTACGTTTCTGAAACTTCCTTTCGTGCACTATTTTGATCTTCAATTTTATACGAATCAAAACGAGGATGGGCGGCATACACTTCAGCCATAAATTCTTCATTCAATCTTGTCTCATCAACTAATTCAGTAGGGAAAGGACCGTCACCAACTTTACTTTTAGTTAACTTCACAATACCAATAATTCTATCTAGCGGTACAACTGCACCAATACCAACACCAATTCCATTCGCGCCAGTGTAGGTACTTGTAACATAAGGATAACTTCCGGTTTTGGGGTCAAGCATCCCGCCTTGTGCACCTTCAAACACAATTTTCTTTCCATCTGCATACCATTGTGAAATCATTGGACCTGTCATTTTCACGACATCACCATATGGTTCAACATCACGTAATAACTCATCAAGAACGATATCTACGGGAATGTCACTTCGCCAATGTGCTTTTTGTTTCTCTAAAAGATGCCGCGCCATTGCTCTATTTTCGAGCAAATGACCTGCCATAAGTCCACGTTTTCCAAAAATGTCTTCAGCGCACGGACCCATTCCATTTTTTGTAGAACCAATCCCCCCATTACTTAACTCTCGTCTGACATCTTCTGCAATCTGGTACGGCGTCACAACACTTGAGAGTTTACTTATATGTAACCGTCCTTCCAAACTATGTGATGCAGGTAACCTCGCTTCTTCAGCACGTAATTTGCCAAAATGATTTAACATCCCATCTGCAAGAACGACTTGTGCATACGGATTAAGAGCACCAGAAGGAATCAAATGAAGAATTGTTGTTTCTCCTCTCACTACTAACGTATGGCCTGCATTCGCGCCACCTTGATACCGAACAACAGCATGAGCATCTTGCGCTTCATGATCAACTACTTTGCCTTTTCCTTCGTCGCCCCATTGAGCACCTACAACAACTATGTTCCCCATACCGTATACACTCGGAATGCTTCTCCCTTATAATATTTCCCAACCCCATGTTGGTAGTTACTTTTCAGAATTCGGAACACTTTTATACTTTAACAATAGCGTACTTGCAAAGAGGTGTTCCTATGAAAATTACAATAGATACAAATCAAGATTCTCACGATGATATTAAGAAAGCAATTCAACTTTTAGGTCACATTGTAGGACATCATGCTCCCGTTACAAATGTGCCAGTTCACGTACCAGCTGCAACGGAAGAGCAAACAACGAACATGATGAGTATGTTTGGAGATACTTCTAGTTCAGAACCAGTAATAACACCAGCAACACAGCAAGCAGATTCAGCACCTGATTTCTCTTCATTTCTTAACTTAGCAAATAAGGAAGAAGAACCTAAGGAAGAAGCGAAGATTCAGTTTCTTTAAAGCAAAAAACTCAACGCTAACCCAAACAATATTAACACTAAAAATAACGAGACAACAATATTTCTAAACTTACGACCACCAAACCACCACGCGATGCCGCCTTTCACTGCAACATTCGTAAGCGCAGCAATCATAATCCCATTTCTGGCAATATCAAGCGACAACGATTCTTTCGCTAACTGTGATAACGAGACCGTAATCGCATCAACATCCGCAAACCCTGATATTAACGACACAATATACACTCCTTGTGATGATAAATAGACGTCTGCCAACTTTACTAACGCGAGGATAACTGCGAAGAAGATACCAAACTTTAATGCTGGTTTTAATGTAAATGGTGATCCCAATTCAATTTTTCCTTTTACTTGTTTTGCATGTTTCCACATGAAATAGGAAAAGAAAAGCGTAATTAATGCCAAACTAACTAACGGAAAGAGCATCTCCCAAAACAATTCCCTATTTATCACAAAGACTTCAATCAAGATCCGAATGAACATGATGCCATTCGCCAAAATAACACCTAACGCTAATGCGGCAAAAATCTTTTTCTGTTTTGCACTTCTTGCGGCGAAACTCATCGTCACCGCTGTCGAACTTGCCAATCCGCCTAAGATCGCTGCAAGAGTGATACCACGTTCACCAAACCATTTCATCGCGATATAGCCGGCGAAACTGATACCAGAAATGAAGACAACCATTAACCAAATGATGTAGGGGTTAAACAATTCTTGTGGTCCGTACGCTTGATTTGGTAAGAATGGTAAAATAACAAATGCAATAATTGCAAATTTAAGTGTATCTGCCAATTCTTTGCCTGTTATTTTCTGCGTGAAATGATGTAACATCGAACGTGAGTATAAGATAACTGTCATAATTACTGCCACGATTGCGGCAAAATTGATTTCGCCATAATACGCTAACGCGCCAACTAAAAATGTGAGTAAACCTGCTACCTCAGAAGTAGCACCAACATGTTTCTTCCCATGATCAGACGTTGCGATATAGGCAAGAACAATCAGTAACCCCATCATAAAACTGCTTACCACAAAGATCCAAACGGAAACTGTCTCACCAAAATAGGCGGCAACACCCCCAAAGAGTGCTATTAACGGAAACGTTCGAATTCCTGCAAATTGATGTCCTTTCTTGCGATAACTCGCATATTCACGTTCTAATCCTACTAACGCACCTAACGCTAGCGCTATCAGCAACCGTTGAATAATAAGTATGTCTATCATCTCTTTTGTGGTTAGAAGAATTTATGGGTTATTAAATGTTACCTAATGTAACTTGATTTTCCCTTTCTGAATTTCCCATCTGCCGACTTTAGAAGAACCACCTCTAATAATTTTGGTATCTTTATACTGTTTAAGGGATTTTCTAGTTTTTGTGACACTTAGAACGTAATGTTTCGCTAAAGGAGAAGTCTTTCCATTTCGTGCATGTTCGATTGCATGACAATATGAACGATGATTATTGGTAAAATAGATAACGGGAGCATATCCTTGCTCTACGAGAAACGAATTCAACAAAATTCGACCTACACGTCCATTTCCATCTTGAAATGGATGAATTGATTCAAATCGCCAATGAAATTCAAGAGTAAGCTGTGGAGGATACATCGTTTTTTTATGCGTATGAAACCATTCTAACAATTTCTTCATTTCAGAGGAGACTTTTTTCCAATGAGTGGTGGACGAGTTTCCAATAATGTTGTTTACTTTTTTAAATTTTCCCGCTACATCAGGTTCAATATTCCAAAATAAATAGTGATGAATTTTTTTAATACTTTTAACATTCCATTTCATATCATCTGAAAATGCAAAATTAATTGCCTTTATTGAATTTACAATTTCCTTCTCAATCATTGTTTTTGGTTTTATACTTCGAGTCATAACTCTTTCAATATCTGACTGTGTAACTCTTGATCCTTCTGAACGGTTAGAATTAAGCACAAACAGAATATAAAAGAGAGTTCTAAATAGACGCATATCTTTTTCAAATAATTCATGATTTTGCAAGATGTTCGTAAATCGAGCATTTTCAATAGATTTTACAGAATAAAAATAAGGAACATCTAGATTTTGTATAACAAGAGACGCTATATCCTTAAAATATTCTACCATTCTCTCTTTTAGATTATCAGGCAATTCCAAACCAAGATATTGCGTATATGTTTTTTTCTCTTTCAATCCAAGATAATATTCAAAGTAATAATATGAATGTCCTTTAATTATCTTCTTTTTTATATATTTCATTAAATCCAGTTAGTCTAGTGATATTTAAAAACTTTTCTGTTTTTTAAAAAAATATGTGAATTTAAGCTTAAAGTTAACCTAAAAACAGGCAATTTAGATGAATCCAGTTAGTCTAGTGAAACGTTGATTTTTAGTTTCGTATTTATCATCTCTTTGTGTACTTAAGTGTTTAAGAATCCAATAGCTGTTCTAGCTTATGAAGCATAGGACCGTGTGCAAGTTCGAGTCTTGCTTTATGGGCAGCACCTTGATACTCTTTCAAAAGAGGTCTTAGTATGCTATAGCAGATATAGTATGCATGAGATGTAGAGATACCTTCCTCACCAAACAATTCAGCCAGCATATCAGTCCGCCTTTGTACTTCCTCTGCAGCCGCCACTATACCTTTATACAATTCCTCTGGCATCTTACGACGTTCAATCATATCAACAGTTGCAGTTACGTCGTTATAGAAATGATGCCTTTCTTCACCATTTGAAAATTCATCTATTTCCGAATTTTCCCAATATTCATCTGCATTCACATCACCATCTAAATCATTGTCAAAAAGATTTGTTTGCAATCCATCTAATCAACTGTACACTGGATCGTCGTTTGGCACATCATATTGTTTTAATACTCGCATAGGCAATCGTGTTTGAAGGATAGTACTACAGAGATGAATTCGTAGAGGTAACGTTCCATTTTTCCTTCGTTTAGTATACTCTTTATGGCCCAAACTTCCATATAACTCTTTTCGCTCCCCTAGCAGACGTGCCATGATATCATCATTCGCGTATTCCATTACTACCTAAAAAGGACGATTCTTTAAATATTATTTGTTGATTTTATATGAAAACTCCTTCTCCTTCGAAACTTTCTCTAACACCTTTCGTAATTCACGCATAGAATGTGGGCATTTTTCACTAAACTCTTTTGTATTCACAAATTCAATTGAGCCAACATGTTTCAATAAATACATATACAAACTTTTAAAATTAAAGATGTGTTTATCAATATGAGATAATAATTGTAATGTTGTTGTACATTTGGCAAGATCAACTTTCATCTACCACTCACCCAATTCTTTCTGTTCTTGTAACTTCTTAACAGAAATCTTCCGCACCATCGAATCATCTTTCTCTAATAACGACTGAACTTCACGCGCTCTAGAAACTACAGACGAAGGCATTCCCGCCAATTCCGCCACATGGATCCCATAACTTTGATCCGTGCCGCCTATCACTAACTTATGTAAAAATACAATCTCCCCATGTTTCTCTGAAACAGCGATGTTATAATTCGTCATGCGTTCAAACTTCTCCCCCAATTTATTCATCACATGGTAATGCGTGGCAAACATTGTTTTCGCTTTCACAGAATTGTAGATATGTTCTGCAACACTCCACGCAATACTGACACCATCAAACGTACTTGTACCACGTCCAATTTCATCTAAAATAATTAAACTTCTTTCCGTTGCGTTATGTAAAATAGAAGCCGTTTCACTCATCTCCACCATGAACGTTGATTGCCCTGATGAAATGTCATCACTTGCACCAACACGTGTGAAAATTCGATCAACAACACCTAAGACGCACTCTTCCGCCGACACGAACGATCCCATCTGCGCCAGTAAGACAATAAGTGCTGTCTGTCGCATCACAGTACTCTTCCCCGCCATATTCGGTCCCGTAATAATCATCGTCTCTCCGTCTGCTAATTGCACATCATTTGGAATAAAACGTTGTACATGCTTCTCCACCACTGGATGTCGTCCTTTACTGATATGAAGCACATTCTCGTCTACAAATTGCGGTTTACAATATGAATTTTGCATACTTACAGATGACAAACTACAAAGCACATCTAACACCGCTATCTTTCTCGCAACATCTTGTATCTGCTCCGTCGAACAGGCAATCTTTTCTAACACTGTTTGAAATAAGTCATACTCTAACTGCACGATCTTTTCCTGTGCACCTAAAATCTTTTCTTCCTCCACTTTCAACTCTTCTGTGATATACCGCTCCCCATTCGCTGTCGTTTGTTTTCGAATGTAATGTTCTGGAACAAGTGAAAGATTTTTCTTGGTCACTTCAATATAATACCCAAACACCCTATTATAGGCAATTTTTAATGAAGAAATGCCGGTTCTCTCTTTCTCCTTCCCTTCCAACTCTGCTAAAAACTCTTTTGAATTTCGTGCAATAGAACGTAATGAATCTAACTCTTCATTAAACCCATCTTGAATCATTCCACCATTTCGTGTCACAAGAGGTGCATCATCTTTGATTGCGGATTGAAGGTATCTCGTTAGTTCTTGCAGATCATCCATCTCTTTAATCGTTGCCATAATAGAAGATGAGAATACAACCAATTTCTCTTTCAACAGAGGTACTTTCCCTAACGATTGACGTAACGCAATCACATCTTTCGGTGACGCATTTCCATAATTTACTCGTGAAATTAACCTCTCAATGTCATAGACATCTTTCAATATCGTGATGCAATCCTCACGCGTGATAACGTTCTTATTCAACTCATCCACCGCATTCAATCTCTTCTCAATCGCCTCTCGTTGTAGTAACGGAGACGCAATCCATTTCTTGAGTAACCGAGATCCCATTGACGTCACAGTTTGATCAATCACAGATAGTAATGTATGCGTTTTCTCACCAGAGTTATTCTTCACCAATTCCAAATTACGAAATGTCGAGGAATCAAGCAACATCCGATGTGCATTCCCTCGTACAAGAACACGTTTAATATGTGATAAACTATTTTTTTGTGTTGAAATGAGATAATGTAATAATGCACCTGCAACAGAAATGGAGGCTGGATCCTCCAATCCAAACTGACTCGCAGGAACTGTGAAATGATTGTGTAGTAACTCTTCCGCGTTCTTTGTTTTATAATAAAAATCCTCTATGGAGTTAATGTAACACCCTTTCTCTTTAATGGAAGTCACTAATTCCTGATCAACGAGCAAACTTGCAGGAAGAATGCATTCACTTGGAGTCATCTTCGTTATGTCATACAATAATCCAGAGATAGAATCATACTGTGTTGTGTAAAATTCACCCGTTGACATATCACAATACGCCGCAGAAACACTCGAACCCGCAATCCAGCAACTCATCACATAATTATTATCTTTCTCAGAAAGCATCGAATCTTCGATCACTGTTCCTGGTGTGACAACACGCACGATACCACGCTTCACTAATCCTTTTGCTTTCTTGGGGTCTTCCAATTGTTCGACAATAGCAACCTTGAACCCTTTCTTCACTAATCTCGCCAAATACCCATCCAATGCATGGTAGGGAATACCTGCTAATGGAGCACGTTTCTCGCCCTTTCCTCTTGCCGTTAGCGTAATTTCAAGCACTCTCGAACACGTGATAGCATCTTCATAGAACAATTCATAGAAATCGCCCATCCGCATCATAATGATACAATCTGGCTGCTCCTTCTTGGCATCTCGATATTGCCGCATACCTGGCGTTAGGTGATGTTCTGGAATTGTTAAAATGGAGACCTCTTTTTCCATGTGTTCTGAGAAGAAATTGTTTTTTTAAATATTATTGTGCTAAAGGAAGGAGTTTTAGTTCATTTCACCATCTTTGCTAGTTTGTATAAGAAGCCTATCAAAATCTGATTCAAATAATCTATCTTGTATAATCCTATATTTCTCAAACTCACTTTCCGCAAACTCTTTCGCGATTGCAGCAGTTATTGTCCCTGCATTCTCCAAAATATCTCGCTCATCAAATTCTAAGAATAGATCTACTCTTTTTGCCCAATCCTCCATCGTCATAGGTATCTTTCTTTTTGCCCTCTCTTCTGCTAAATCAAGATATGCTGAAACTATCCTTCCAAGAGATTCTAATTCTGATTTTGTGAGATAATTTTTTGCAATTGATACATCAGTTTTGATTATTTTGCCTTTTGGAGCATTTTTCCATGATGTTAGACCCATACTCTCTTTTGTACTATCAGCTCTTTTCATGATTAATTCAGGAGCAGTATGTTTATGTATCGCAAAATGGAGTTTGTTTTGAACTTTTTTGAAGAAATCTTTTGTTGATTTTGAATCTTTATTGTAATCGAGACTTGTTGCGTAAATATCTGTTATTTTCTGATAGAAATGCCGCTCACTCAATCTTATTTCCCTGATTTCTGCTAGCAATTCATCAAAATAGTTTTCGTTCAGAAATGAACCATTTTCTAACCTTTTTTTATCAAGAACATACCCTTTTAGCGCAAAGTGTCTAATAACATGTGTCGCCCAGATTCTAAATTGTGTTGCTTTCTTTGAGTTTACTCTGTAGCCAACTGAGATTATCACATCAAGGTTGTAGAAATCAATGTCTCGTTTTACATCTCTATTACCCTCTTTTTGAACTAGTCGGAAATTCCGACAAGTTGAATTTTCATTTAATTCAGCAGATTCGTAAATTGATAATATATGTTCAGTTATTGTACTTCTACCCTTATCAAACAATTTTGCAATCATCTTTTGTGAAAGCCATACAGTTCCATCTGCAAATTTCACTTCAATAGAATCTTCCTTTGCCTGCGACTGAAAAATTAAGAATTCTGCAGTTGAATTTCTAATAGTGAGGTCTTTAGTCATTTTTATACATCTCAAATTCAAATATTATTTATATTCTTTACCTGTACTTGACCAGTTGACCAGTGGTTTATAAATTACTTTCTAAAAGTAGCAATATTTGAGGATAGAAGCAGTCTCGCACTGGACAAATTATCTGAAAAATGTGTCCAGTGGCTAAGAGAAGGATTCACCTTTAACACATTAACTATTTATTTGTCAAAAGTTTCATTTATATGTCATGATAAAGCTAAAAACACCACTTAAGTCATATCTTTTATATATCAATATACGAAATCCTATATTATGCACACAGACCTCCATCTCAGCCAAGGACAACAAGGACTCTACTTACCAGGGAGAGTCGATACCCGACTTGCATTCAATACAGCAAATGCGACGCGGCAACGTGCATTAGTGGAACTTCTAGAACAACATGGAGTGACGCGAGATTTGTTGTATCAACAACGTGAGACACCTCTTGTTGTGATAGATTTAAGCACCCCATTATATCACGGTATGATGGCAAATGTCGCGTGCACGTTAGGATGGGGCTGGCAACGAAGTGGGAAACGAACAGTCGCGTCACAACCCCACCACGAAGAAGCCTACATGCCATTCGAACACCGTATTGATTTTGCAGACAGTGACGTTGGCGTATTAGCAATATATGGCGGTGTGAAAGGTGCTGCAAGTTCACTTGAGAAAGCAGGACGAAAGGCATGTAAAGAAGATACACTCGGCAATAGATGCAGTATTATTAACCCGTACACAGGCAAGGCAACATCGGAAGATCAATACAGAGCAACGATTGTCACTGCAACGGTAGCTGATGCCTATGCTGCTCGAGATGCATTACATGAAATGGTAAGTGTTGATGGACATCATGATAATAGCGATTTTTACAGAAATGAACGAGACGGATATAAAGCACTTCACACAACATTAGAGATGAATGGATACTCGTTTGAGATACATATTGTGACGGATAAAGATGATCGTGCTAATAATGAAAGAAATGCCGATGATGAACGAACACATACATCATTTAAAGTACGTGAGCTTAATAGGATGCATTCATTAGACGGACATAGAGTCGTAATGGTTGAGACGCTTGGTAAAGGTGCGTATGAGGTAAGAGATATTGATATTACCAATCAAGTGAGATCGGAAGGACCACTCCGCGCAACTGTTATTTCCAATTATAATAAGAGATGACTTCTTAGATTCGCGCCGTAATAAAAAAGTACACAATTACCATTATTCCAAGAAATATAATCAGAAAAAGAATTTTGGCTGTAAGGTTTATTTTTTGTAATGAACGAGCATACTCAGGATTTTTCAAACACTTTGGTCGCTGATGTATGAACCAGATTAGGATGACAACAAGGAAAAGTAACAATCCTCCAATAAAATAAATGAATGCAGTCGATTTACTTCCCGTTACTTTATAGACATCGTACGCAAGATAGACACTTACAATGAAAACAGGGATAAAACTTAGCAAAAATGAAAGCATAAAAATTGAGGTCATACTTCTCTAATAAAAAGATAATTTAAAAAACTTCCTATAAACCCTCTTTCCAACATATATTTTATAAAATACTTCTAAAATGAAGAAAGAATGGCACAATTAACATTCGAAACACTCTCATTTCGAGAGAAGGATGATATTATTGTAGTGACACTTCTCCGATTATTTACGACAGAGATACCTAAAGAGGAGCTCGAGAAGATTGCACCATTTTTTGTTGTTGATACACACACCATTTCTTTCGAAAAGCTAGATGAAGAAAAGGCACATACTAAATTTGCGTTTTTATTAGAAAAATACTTTCAAAAATTAACAAACAAACTAACCGGAAATCATGTCACCTATATTAACAAAGCATCTGGTATTCCATTAATTGGAAATGTGGCATTTGGGATTGTGTATAGAGGAAGCTCTATTATTGAGATAAAACCAGTTACGTCATGCAATTTGGATTGTGTGTATTGTTCCATCTCAGAAGGATTATCATCGAAGAAAAACGATTTCGTGGTAGAGATGGAATATATGCTTGAGGAACTTGATACGATCCTTACATTTGTGAAGGAACCACTTGAAATTCATATTGGCGTGCAAGGTGAGCCGTTCTTATATGCGGACGTTGATTTGTTAATTGAGAAGTTGCAAGAGAAAAAATTAGTGCATACAATTTCAATCGACACGAATGGAACACTGTTGAACAAAGAGAGAATCGATAGATTAGCGAAATGTGATAAGTTACAACTTAATCTTAGTTTAGATGCGATTGATGTTGATGTAGCAAAGAAGATAGCAGGAGTGAAAAGTTATAACGTTGAGCATGTGAAAGAGATGATTGGCTATGCATCACAAAAGTTGAAGGTTATTGTTGCACCAGTCTTAACGATGGGGTATAACGAGGATCAAATGGATAAAATTATTCAGTTCTTTAAGAGTTTACCAAAACAACCAATTCTTGGAATCCAAAATTTCTTACGATATAAAACAGGCCGGAACCCCGGGAAAGAGATGTCGTGGGAGAAGTTCTATGCACTCTTAGACAAGTTAGAGAAAAAGCATGATATCACACTTCGTTTGAAGAAAGAAGATTTCAACATTCGAAAAATAAAACCGCTTCCAAAACCAATGGAAAAGGGAGATGTTGTGACTGCTGTTATCAAATGTCAGGATAGATTCCCTCATTCTGTTATTGCCGTTGCGAAAGGTCGGAATATCTCAGTACCTGGCGTGAAGTTTGTGAAAGAGAAGAAAATTAAAGTAGAAATTGTTCGTGCGAAGCATAACGTGTTTACGGGAAAAGTTATCTAGCACGCCTGAACGCATCTGAACGTATCATGCTCATGGTACGCCGTATTCCTGTTTCATACCAACTATGCATAAAATCTCGATGACGTTGATTCATTTCTAAACGAAGATCACGTAAATCACCACTGTGCCCTAACTTATGTTCAAGATTTGCTCGATCCCTTGTTGTTTCAAAGTTAAGAACCGACATTTCATTTCGAACAACAGACGCAGTTACTTCATAATCAGCGTCTCTATTTGGACCATAATCAGGCTTCTCTTCGATATCAAACCGGGAAACATTAACTCTCCCTATCATATCTCGACCTACCACTCCAAACAAGTCTGATTGCGCCTGCACTATATAGAGTCCATATGTATCTCCCTCGATTGTTCTTTCAACCTGGATTGTACGACTATCTCTCGCTCTATATCCACCATAAAAATCTTTGAGGAAACGTTCAATAAGTCTCCGTGTACCTTGTGGTTGTTTCGGTTTGAGAAATAATTTAGGCAGATGTGGTTTCTTTTTAGGCTTGTACAATCCTTGAATTCCTTTATATTTCTCTTTTGGCGTCATTATGCTCACAGAGTTGTACCACTTTATAAAGCTTTCTGAATATATCACTAGCTAGTGACGAAACAATCCTATCCTCTGCAATAAACAAATCTTTATATGTCATTTTGGCCTCACAGCTGTATGAAGCGATTACTCATTATATTCTTACTTACATTCTCATTGGTAGCAGCGGAACCGTTCTTAGAATCTTCACCAGATAAAACATGGGATCAATGTACCGAATTTAAAGTGATGCAAAAAACGTTCACTGCCAAATCAACAACAATTAACGCAGGTCTTTTGTGCCCTACCAATAGTCGAGTAGAGATGTTCGATTGCACAAGTGGAAGTTGTATTTATTACGCAGAAGGGTATAAGGTCAATTCACAATTACCTCAGTTTGCCGGATTTAGCGTAGGAGAGAAATATCGATACCAATGTTTCGCATGCGAAGGGACCTGTGCAGTTACTGTTAATGAAGGTGAACAAGTTAATTTAAAACAATCATTTCAAGGACTCTCATTCAATGTATTATCATCTGATGCACCTCTTTCGAAAGATGGTATTTGGAATACGAATTTTGATGATAGTGGAGATTATACAACAACGGTAACATTATTTGATGAACATGAACAAGATACGGCAACGTTCTGTTTGAAGATAGATGACGTGAATAGAGCAGCGCAGATGAGCGTAGCACCACGAATTACGGTGAGAGAAGGAGAACGAGTCACCCTTATCCCAAACTGTGTTGATCCCGATGGTGGTGATGTAAAGGTTGAGTTTAGTGGCTGGATGTCTTCAGGATTGAAACAAACAACGTATAACGATGCAGGTGTCCATGACGTTTCTATCTCATGTATGGATTTGGAAGGGAATGGTGTGACACAGAATGTTGTTGTGAATGTTCTTAACGTGAATCGAGCACCGGTTATTGAAATTGTAGGATAGAAAGCGTATTTCCCTTCAAAGCGATGAATTATGTTCTATATTTTTTGTTAAAAAGAATATCATCAGAAAATCGTGGGATTTCTGTAAGAGTATTAGTTTTGGGATCATACAAACACGCTTTTTGAGCCATTCCATAGTCCACGATATATTCAACAGCCATATGTTGCAGTAATGTTTCAGTCGCCATGCCTATCAATAATTGATTAATGGTGAAGCCTCGATGATCGTGTGAATGAAGATAGAACGCCCCCGGATTTTCAGAAGAAGATTCTAAAGGTAATTCTCCCTCACGTAACGCATGTTGATATTTTTGTATGTCTTCTGGATGTGCTTCAGTGAACGCCATCTTTACGTGTGAATCATATTCTAACCAAAGTCCTACTTTTCTAAACTGTGCTCCAAACATGTCACTTCTCGTACCATTAAGAGTGTGGCGTTGACGTGAAAAAAGTTCTCGTTCAATTCTTTGGAATTGTTCACGAGATACATGCGGGGCAAAAAGATCAAAACAAGGATTATCTCCACCGTTTGTAATCATATCAGCATAGAGGTCTGCACTTTCCTGAGACACAAAAAAAGGACTTGTAAGATTATTCTCATATCGTTGACGTATTTCTGCTTGGCGTTCTAAAACTCGTGCGTATACTTCTTCAAAAGAGTAAGTGTAAGGATTTGGTTCAGTAGTTTCAAATACGTCACGCACGTCATCATTCAGAGGAAGGGATAAATACCTATCAAGTGCGTCAGGATTTTCGCGTATCCTTTTAGCTACATGTCCACCCACACAGTAACGAAGATGTGAACCAGCAATCAATGCGAGTTCTTTTTCGGTCATGCCATCATTTTGAAAAAAACGTTGCGCAAGTAAAGGGATCCCAAGACTATATTCAACGACCTGTTCTTGACTCAACTTTCCAAATCTCTCACTGAATTGTGTCACATACGTTGACATTTCATCAGCATTCATTCCTTTAACTATAATAGGAACAACCTCNCCCCGCCAGTTTAGTCTTGCCAATTCTATGGGTGTCGTTGTTGTAAAAATATGTCCTTTTCTATGACGATACTCTTCTGGAGAAAATTCTAAAGAATAATGAGGAACAAATCTTTTTTCTCCAAAGTTATCCTTAATGCTATCCCAAAGTGAATCTTTGCCCACACCACTTATTCCAGTTAAGGCAATAACACAAAGACGTCCCTCAACTGGTTGTTCAACTACCTGAACTAGTTCTTCTAACGCCTGCCGTTGACCTGAGTGTAAAACAATATCTTTCATAAAACAAGACAGTTGACTCGTAATTTATAAATGTTCCGAGATTAACTACTAAGAGGTAAAAAATAGAAATACTGCCTGCATCCTTATGAATCAGTTTTATCTCTAAACACTAACTTTGCAGCATATATTCTAGAATATGAAATACATAAATTTATTAAGGCATGAGAATTGATATTACGTACAATGGTCCTCGGTTGGTTCTTTAGAGATGAATTTGGAGAATTTTATAACCGAGTAGAACGGCTTCAAAAGTTTCTGGTTATTGTAGATGAAGAGCTGTTACTCAACCATTTTAAAGAAGTACGTGCACATTTTAGATGCATGAGAAGAATCCTTCCTCGTCTGACCCAACTATATAAGGATGAGCAGGAAAAAATTCGGACTTTGCCAGCATCAGAGTACAAAAAGAAACTCACAAAATTTGCAGCAGATCTGGAACTTAAACTCAATGAATTTACAAGTTGGATCAATAATGCAGTGGCTGCGGTTGAAAAGATACTCAAAAACAGAGTTCTCACGAACATAGAAGAAGATAAAATAAGATTAAAGAAAATAATTAATCACATCACTTCTGTTCTTATTAAGGCACAACGAGATGCATTCGCGCTAGTTAAATTAGAAAAAAGAGCAGTGAAATCTACAGCTAAAAATCAACGAAAACCAGTATCCAGAATACCTGTTGTCGGCAAATTGTATAATGGGTGGCGTTTACGTGATATTCAGAGTGTCATCATCGATCTTGGCGGAGTTGTAGAACCCAATGATGGAGCACATCCATATAAAATTCGCTTTCCTCATCATCGTTCCATCCCGTTGGCTACATCTACTCCACCGTTTATGTTAGTACGAGAAGTGAGTGCAGCCACCAGTGTTGATAATAAAGTATTAATAGCAAGTTTTTCTCAGGGAGAATTACTCGCTGCGTAAGTAGTTACGTCTGAACGCTTCATATTCTTCTCGCCGCGCTGATGTGACAAAGCTTAGAAGTGGATTGATATCTTGTAAATGCCCATCCTGATCGCATAAGAGATACACAGTTTCATCCGCCGATTTTTGATCTTGCTCATAGACATCCTTGTCGAATGTAACAAGAACCTCACTGCCTTGTGCAGCAACGGCTTCAAACGCTTCTCTCACGAGTGTTGCCTCCAACTGAGATAACAATTCTGTATTAACGTGAGGAGCCGCCAGAGCATTCCGTAACTGATCTCTCGCCTGCCGCAAATCTTGGTGCTGTGGAGAATAATGTCTTAACTTACCTGGTGGTATCATCTACAGCAAAGAATAAAAGGCCATTTATAAATGTTTTCCACTTTCAAGTAACTAATTTAATTCAATGTGTGTGTTGATACGCAACATAAAAAAGTCATTAAATGCTACCCGCAGTTTTTCACTGTAGAATATTTTACTAAAACACGCTTCATGTCACCATCTTCTTCATCACAAATTCTTTGATTTCTGTTGGCCATTCATCCAACTTATCCTTGTGCGCCTTCAAATCTTTCAGAACATCTAACCGCATATTTCCATTCTCAACTAACTTCACTAACTCTTCCTTCACATAAATGGGAACACGTTTCAAATTCCAAATTTGCATTTTCAACTTTTCCTTCACGGCATCTTTCGCATCTAATTGTTTTTTCCGTTCATCTTCCCAGAATCCCATGTACGAGAATTCTTTTTTCTTCTCTCGAACTTTTTTCTTGCCTTCCTTCAATGCAATCTTCGCCTGGACAACTTCATGCATTCTCCGTAAAAACGCTTGTTTATCTTCAATACGAATCACGTCACTATACCCTGCCGCGATTAACTGGAATGCGAACGGACTTGGCACATCAGTCTGGACTTCTACCATTGAAATAGGACCATTTGTAACGCTGTCCACTATTTCTTTTGCATGATCGAAATCCATCAAATCTTCTAAGACTTCCCGTCGTGCTTCCTTTAATATCGGGAAGGTGTTTGAAATTCGCTTGACGGCATTATACAGGATTTTACTCCCTACTTGCATCCTGCCTGCCCGTTTCGTGCGACCCATATACGACCGTAAAATCATGAGCGATCGTGCAGCACAATGTCGAAACCGTCTGGAAAGAACTTCACTTTTCTCGATCGCATTCTCTAACACATCTCTAAAATTGTCTTGCTTCAACAATTCGAATGCACGCATCGCGTTAAACTGTTTCTCCGCCGCGAGGTAGAACCCGTTATCTGTTATGCCAACCTCGACATCTCGGTGTTGAGATCGACCAATCACAAATGCAAGCGCACGTGAAAGACAATCATTCACTCGTCTCCCAAACAAGGTGTGAAATATAACATACTTCCTCCCCCGATCATGGTACGTCTCTACGACAATTTGTTGATCGTGCGGAATTTTGCTGAAATGAAACTGTTCATAGAAATATTGGTAGATGCTACTTGCTGCTTTCGCATCCACGTAGAGATAGTCATGAATCCACTTCACAATTTCCTTTTTATTTTTCTTCACTGTAAATTGTTCGTTACATAACCGTCGAAAGCGTGAAATTTCCATCGCTAAATCAAATGAGAGAGGTAACATCTCTGAGAACCATGACGGCACGGTCGGTGGTCTGTTTACTGAGGTAGAAACTTGCGCTGTCATACCACGTGAAAACCGAAAAAGGTACACGTTCCCACCAAGTACAAAGACATCACCTGGTTTTAATCGTTCAAGAAACCCTTCATCGATCTTCCCCACAATTCTGTCTTTTATTTTCACCGTCACATAACTTTCTTCCGGAATCGTCCCAATATTTGTCATGTAGATAACTCTCGCCATCTTGCCTCTCTTCCCGATGTTACCTGTCTCTTCATCATACCAAATACGTGCGTAGACATGTCGCTCCTCCAACGACACGTAATGACCGGATAAAAATTTAATTAATTCAAAGAAATCGTCCCACTCTAAATCATGATAACAATAACTTCCTTTGATAAGATGAAACATTTCATAGATATTCATCACGCCGTTGATCGCGATACCAAAGATTTGTTGCGCAAGCACGTCAAGCGCATTCGTCGGAATATGTACCCTGTCAATTTTCTTTTCAATTGCGGATTTTAACAGTAAAGAACATTCCACTAAA
Organism: archaeon; assembly: GCA_002686315.1. GTDB lineage: Archaea > Nanobdellota > Nanobdellia > Woesearchaeales > GW2011-AR9 > UBA11998. The sequence goes on from NZBO01000041.1 coordinate 20,457, forward strand.
TCATCACGATCCATCACGATGATTCTCGCTTTCACGGTTGAATGTAACTGGTGACCTGCTCTCCCTGCTCGTTGTAATAAACGTGCAACCGATTTTGGCGAACCTAAACAAATAACTAAATCAATATAGCCGATATCAATCCCTAACTCTAAACTTGTCGAAGAAACAACGGTTTTTAACCGTCCATCACGTAATCCTTGTTCAGTGTTAAATCGTTCTTCCTTACTTAAACTGCCGTGATGTGCTGCAATTTTATCATGCGGGTAATGTTCTGGGAAAAATTCTTTCAAGTTATGCACAACACGTTCCGTGCCTGCTCGGGTATTGGTGAAAATGAGTGTTGTTTTATGTTCCTGAATAAGTTTGTTAATCAAATCATACATTTTTGTATGTTTCAGCATGTATTCAGATTCAACCAAACTTTTCACAGGCGAGAGGACTTTCAAATCCAACTCTTTCAAAAACTGGACATCGATAATACCACAATCGCGCTCTTCATCTCCTTTATACCCAACAAGATATCGGGCAATTTTTTCCAACGGGGCTATGGTTGCGGATAATCCCACTCGTGTCATGCCTGGACTTATCTTCTGTAACCGTTCCATCGTCAATGAGAAATGGACACCTCGTTTATTCTCTGCTAAACTGTGAATTTCATCCACAATTAACCATTGCACATCCTTCAAATGTTCCTTAAATTTAGGTGAGTTAAGAACGATTGCAAGCGATTCAGGTGTGGTGATGAAAATGTGTGGTGGTTTCTTCAACATTTTCTGTTTCTGGTAGGCAGTTGTATCACCTGTACGAACAGCAACACGAATACCAAGTTCTTTCTCTGCAATTTGTTCCAATTCTTCTAATGGCATTTTGAGGTTGCCATTAATATCATTATTCAAGGCTTTCAACGGTGAGACGTAGACACAATAAATCTTATCTTCCAAGATCTGTTTCTGTGCCGAATCAACTAACTCATTCAACACGGAGAGGAACGCAGTAAGTGTTTTTCCCGAACCTGTTGGTGCGGAGATGAGTACATTTTTCCTGTTATGTATCTCCATCACGCCAAAAAGTTGCGGTGGCGAAAACGCTTTAAATTTCTGGAAGAACCATTTGTTAACAAGTGGATGTAAGATAGACTTAATATGTACAGGTTTATATGGTGTGGTTAAGGTGGTTATCATTGTTTCTTTTGCTGATGAGCAGGGCACGGCACTTATTATTTTGTTCACTTCGTTCCAAAATGTGCCTCATTTGGCGCTGCTCATCAAGTATGTGGTAATAATAAAAGAAATTATAATTCACGCTCATCTTCATATTCAACAAACGCATCTTTACGACTGGAGTAATATTGATGGACATCGTCATGTAACGCCATGATTCTGTCAATAACGGTATGGACGACTAGTTTCAGATCGTCTGATAGTCGATCTTCCACAGGGACATATTCGATGTCAAGCGCCATGCAAATTTCGTCCCGCTCTTCTGCTGGGAGTCTACCAAGTTTAAGCATGATGTCACCATTCGTCATCAAAATTTCACGAAAATTGTTCTCAATCTCTGAAAGTTGGTATAACAATGCTTCAAATAACAACCGATGCATTTTTTGTAACATTCCTTTTTCTAAAGGAAGTTCAACGGAATGCCGTGCATCCTGAATATTAACGAGATTTTTCTGAATCGCGATTGGCAATTCGAATTTTTGTACGTAGGTGAGCACTGCATCAACCGTTGTTAGGAGGTTCAATGCTCTCTCACTGAGTGGAAGGTAATCAACACGTTGTCGCATATGTGCTTAATAGAGAGCTTATTTAAAAACGTTTTGTGGACTTGACCAGTGTGGGGAGTGGTCTCCTGAAGAAAATAAAATTATTTACTAAGATCAACTACTCTCCACGTACCATTATACTTACCACCTCGAAGCCAGACATTATACTCATCTTCATACCCTACAAGAACACCACCTTCAAAACACATTCGCATTTTATCTTTCTCAAAACAATTGCCATTTTTTGTAACACCAACCCATTTCTCGGGCCACTCAAAAATCCATTTTTTAAGTTTTGGCATTGTTCGTACAAGTCTTTCGGGAGAATCTTCTTTATACGATTTCGCACAAGATAAGGGAGAAGTTGGAGAACTAACACTTCCATTTGGATAGATTTTCTCACAGCTACAATGATAATTATCTGGCTGCACATAATCTACCTGACAATGGTTGTACCATGACGTAGGTTCTACCCCACCTGCATAAAACCACGTAGTTTGATGTTTAGTGAAATAATTGACTTGTCCTTCTTCAACATTAAATATCATAAATGAATCATGATGTTCACGACGACCACCACTATAATTATATTCTACGGTATATTGGTCTGGCTCATCAGTGTTAAGCAAATACGCCAATTCAATTGTAGGAGCCATAAAAAAAAGTGCAACTACCACTATAATCAATACAAAATGATACCATTTCCATGTAAACATTGTAATAACTAGATACCCCTCTTACTTAAATCTTCCCACACACTCTTAGGAACCATGTGTTTCCACTCCCCACCCTTTTTCATTCTTTCTCTTATTAATGTAGAACTGATACCAGGGAGCATATCCACATCCACTACTTCATACCCCTTATTCTTAAAACACTTCTCAGTCCATTCATTCCCTGTAAAGACGATGGAAAACGAACACAACGATTCAACCTTCGAAACCCATTCATCATCCGACTCACAATCTTCTACCTCAATAAATGAATATGAAGTAATACCTTCCTCTTTCAGTACAGATGAAATCATATCCTTTCTTTCAGCAACAGAAAAAGG
>NZBO01000042.1 GCA_002686315.1 archaeon
CCAATCTCCGTACAGCTATTTTACTACATGCATTACATTTATGCTTCGCACGTTGCTGCGCTTCAATTTTTGCAAATTTCGTTTTGGGTTTTCGCCCATATCGTGATCCAAATCGTTTCGTTGATGTCATTTCGTTAGTATAAAGTGGGGCCACCCGGATTTGAACCGGGGTTCAAGCGTCCCAAACGCTTAGTGATAGACCAAGCTACACTATGGCCCCAAAGCTCTGTTTATAAAGCTTCTGGGTAAAAAACTAGTTTTTGAGCGTATTTAAAAGGTTTGTGGTGGAATTGTGCTAGAACTTTACAGATTGTAATTTCTTACTCGCCTTCGTTAATATAGTTACCTTCAAATCAAAATGTAAAGTATCTTCAATACGTAACCCAATTTTACCAGGAATGTAGATACCAGGTTCAATGGTGAAACACTGTCCTTTCCTAATTTTAACACCTTTACGATAGAACGGTTCTTCATGCACTTCAACACCAATACCATGACCGAGAGAATGAACGTACCACTTAGCATATTTTCCTAACTTCTTCTTAACCTCTGCATCAATCTCCACAAACGATTTCCCTTCCTCCACAAGAGAAATTCCAAGTTCCTGCGCTTCTAAAAGAAGAGTATACAACATTTTCTCTTCCTTATTTGGAGTGCCTAAAAACACACAGCGCGTCATATCTGCGCAATAATTCTCAAATCTGGCACCGAAATCAACTAACAAAAAGCCCCTTTTTAACCGAGCATTCCCAGTAACATGATGTGGCGTCGCGGCATTCTTCCCCATGGCAGCAATTGTTGGGAAGGCAAGTGTGCATCCTTTCGAGCGCATAAACTTCTCTAAAAAGAATGCCACATCCATTTCCGTTTTCAATTTCTTCAAAGGCAATTCTTTTACTAACGCAGCAAACGCAGCAGAGGTAATAACACACGCTTTCTGTATTCTCAAAACTTCATCTTGTGTTTTACGTGAACGAATATCGTCTAACTCTTTCGAAACATCAACCACTTTCGCTTTAGGAAAGACTTTCTTCACACTCTCCAATTGTGAAACGGTCATTGACTTTTTGTTAATGCCCACCTTCCTAACTCTCTCATCAACTAACTTTTTGGTCCATTCTTTAGGTAAGATCTTTGTAACAACACCCCTCATCTTTGGAGGAGAATCTAATTTTGTAAGATACATCACACTCTTTGTACCAACAATAAACACAGCGTGAGATGGCGTAAAGCCCGTTAAATACGGAATGGAAAGATCTTCATCGAGAAAAATAGCGAGATCAATCTTCTTTTGTATAATTGTTTTTTGAAGTAATGGTAACGACATACTACAAGAAAAGAAAACGATGTTAAAAACCTACCGAAAAAAAAAGAAGAAAAAGAAAAAATTTACTTCCGACGTTTCATGAGGAAGGCTGCCACTGCAATTACAATTAACACTGCTAAGACAATCACAATGTTCCTTGTAAGATTGGACTCTGCCCCAACTAACTCGTCGCCGTCTGCTCCCATATCTCGTCCAGGTGCTTCTTCAGAAGCTTCTTCTAGTGCCATAGCTTCTGCTGCTGCTTCTGCTACTTCTTCCGCTGTTTTACCTGAAACCTGATCTTTGGTTCCAATGATAAAGTAACTAAATCCTGGCGTTTTCGCGCTATAGTGAAGATACGTTCCGTCATCCTTCACAAACTCTGTCTCAAGCTGATTCCAGACACTATCATGATACCGATGTAGCGCCACATCGTTTCGACCAAGGTTGTTATCATTTACCCATGACTTCTCTACTTTGATGTCAATCGTTGGACTTACAAAATCGCCTTCTTTAATAGATAACGACTTCGTTATCTCAATGATTTTATGTGCTTTATTACCAAACGGTTTAAATTCAGATGGGATTGAATCTTTTTTCGCTACCTTCATCCAGACACCCCACTTTTTTTCTTTTAGACCGAAAGATACTTTAGAAACGCCTATTACCCCGTTATCAGGTTCAACTGTCGCAATTTCACCCGCGTTTATGGAATTCCAAGTGGTTTTTTTGAAATTACCTGCAGCTGCTCTGGAAATACCACCGCCAGAACCACCACTAGAACCGCCTGAACCACCAGATGCCGCAGTTGGTGTAAAAGACCCAGAACCCGTTCCTTTGTTACCTGCATAATCTGTCGAAGAACATACAGATGATGAAACCTCAGAAGTGCCAGATGCTTTAAACGATTCTGTGGCTGTGCCATGACCGAAGAGCGCAGCAATTTTGATTCCCGAATCTCCTGTATCTGTTGCTGTACATGTACACTCCACATCAACTCCTTCAGAAGGAGAATCTGGGAGACACGAGACACTAATTAAAGGTGCCGTCCTATCCACTGTAAAACTAAAACTAACTGATTTGTTTACATTTGCCAACGTATCATTTGCAAAAATAGTGACTGTGTGTGCCCCTTCATCTAAAGAGGAAATGTTGTAGCTTAGAAGGAAAAACCTCCCATACGCTGTCTTGTTCGATCTAAAAACTGTTCTATTAAAGTCAGTTCCACTTGCGTTATTAAACTGGAAGACAATTGATGAAATATTTCCCTTCGTCGTTCTATTTGTCACGGAAACGTTAAATGTATGGTTTCTTTTAGCTTCTGTAGCGGAAAAGTTAAGACCAGACGTGCTGTTAATTATTGTAACATTGGGTGGCGTGTTCACAAAGAAGCTTGTATTAATCGTTTGATTCACGTTCCCTGCAAAATCTCGTGCAATGACTTTTACAGTATGGTATCCGCCACGAAGTGTTGAAACATTGTAGGCAGCTGACCAATTATTTTTGACCTTTAACGTTGCTGTAACATTAAACGGAGTGTAGGACGCATTATCAAATTCAAAAAGAACAGATGTTAAATTTGTTAAATTATCATGAGCCGTCACGTTAAACATTAGGGTACTTGTTGAAATTGAATACCTCACTTCAGCCGTTGAGGTAGGCGTCAAATTATACGTAAGATTACCCACCTTCGGATTTGAGTTATCTATCGTGATACCTTCAATCGTCGTTGTGTTCTTCGAATTCGAAAAATTTATCACTAAGATCGTTATATTATAAAGCCCATCTGGAAGAAGTGTCGTATCAAATGAAGTATTAATAAAATCTGACTGATTTCGAGATGTGTTCCGAACCGTTGTATTGAGAATGATAAGTTGGCTTTGATTCCATTGATATGTAACATTTGTAAGATGATTGTTATGCGTACCATTCACCACAAACGATGCGTTAATCGCGATCGTTCCACTCAAGTTTTCCCCAGCAGTAAACGCACCAATACCTGCTTCACTGATATTACTCACAGTAAAATTTGCACCCAAACCTGGTACATACAAGAACGTTGCTGATACAAAATAGGCACCAAACAATACAAGAATGACGAATAATAATCCGGAAATAGTTGATTTTTTCATTTAATTCTTCCCTCTTTTTTTTGTAATTGTAATCGAAATTGTTTTTCGTTCTAGAAGATAGTTCTTTTTTTACTTATAAAGATGACGCACTATTCTAAAGTAGTTATTCCAATATATACATAACCTATATAAATACTGGAAAAAGCATTTTAGAGTATGAAGAAGGTGGTACTAGAGAATGGTCTAACTATTCTGTTCGAACATAAAGAGGGAAATGCCGTTGTGGTAGAGATTATGGTTAATGTTGGTAGTAATGACGAGAAACCAGATGAAAGAGGGTTGTCACACTTCTTAGAACATATGTTATTTGAAGGAACCACAAAACGACCAACGAATCATCTCATAAGTAACGAGATCGAATCACTTGGCGGTGAGTTTAATGCCTACACAACAAATGAACGAACAAATTATTATGTCAAAATTGTCAAAAAACATTTTGGAAAAGCTATCGAAATTTTGGGCGACATTCTTCAACATTCTGAATTTAAACAGGAATTTATTGACAAAGAGAAGAAAGTAGTTCTTAAAGAGATTGATATGGCGGATGATGAACCACGATATTTTCAGTGGTTGCTCTTCCATAAAACACTTTTCACAAAACATCCCGCAGGAAATGCAACACATGGAGACAGGAAAATTGTTACAAATTTATCAAAAGAAAAAACGATGGCCTATTTCCATAAACACTACACACCAGCTAACATGACCATCGCGATTGTTGGTGACGTGACAAATTGGAAGAACATTGTGAAGGAACATTTTGGTGCAATGCAAGGATCTGCGCCACGACGAAAAAAAGTGCGTGAACCTGTCAAGAAACGGAGCGTTGTGAAAAAGGCGAGAAAAAATATTACAAGTACCTACATGATTCTTGGATTCCTGACACAATCACAACCTCATCCTGATACATTTCCCCTCGAAGTTATTAACGGCATCCTTGGAAGAGGACAAAGCGGGAGGATGTTCACTGAAATTCGAAGTAAGCGTGCGCTAGCATATGAGGTGGGAACGGAACATGTTGCTGAGAGAAGTTTCGGATATTTCACGATCTATGCGAGCGTGGATAAGAAAAATGTGAAAACCACAAAAAAAGTGGTTTTAGAAGAGTTACGAAAGTTACAACATGTTACCACAAAAGATTTGAAGGAAGCGAAAGATTATCTTGAAGGTGAATTCTTACTTGAAATAGATGATACGCAAAAAAGATCATCCCAATTATTATTCTGGGAACAAGTTGGCGATGCAAACAAAATGAACGAATATGTTCGTAAAATTCGAAAGGTTTCTGTTGCGGATGTCAAACGCGTTGCGAAAAAATATTTTAAGAATCATGTCATGATCGTGGTGGAAGGGAAATAGTTACCGTGTAACGCTAAATGAATTAACTTGTTCTTTAAGTCTCTTCGCATCCGCATTTTCTTGGAAATGGTGTCGTGTCGGTTCCAAAAGTTGATTAACATATTTCGCGACCGCTCCTTTTAAATCGCCAGGATGCAGATCACCTGATACAAACGAAGATTCAAGTTCTTCATAGGCGTTAAATGCAATATTCCCGCCAAATTTCTCCGGCCGTTCAATTTCAAATTTTGCGATCCTCTCAAAAATGATGTATTTACAATATTCTAAAATAGGGTTATCGGTCGTGATACCTTGCGGACAGAACGCTTTCTTGATTTTGCGGTTCACTTCCTCAACCGAATCTGTCATAAAAATGGCAGTGTCGGGTTGTGATTTACTCATTTTAAGTTCAATGGCTCTTTCTTGTGCATTCTTCTCCTTGCTCACTGGTTCCTTTAAACCCATTAACATATGATGACTTACAATGATTGGTTTGTATAAATGCAATTTCTCTCCTAATTCTCTCGCGAGCACATTAACTTTCCGCTGATCCATTCCTAACTGACATATGTCTGCTTTCAAATGAAAAATGTCTGCCGCTTGCATACACGGGTAAAAAATCTGAGATGCATGTAGTGTATCTGATTCAGATCGACCCATTATTTGCGTTGTTCGCAAAATTCTGTTTAACGTTGAATGTCTCGCGATTTGCATCACTGTTTTCCAATATTCTCTGTTGTTCAATAAATCAGACGCCCACACAAATTCGACATTATCAAGATCCATTCCACATGATTTCCACACTTCAATGAAATAGTTACCCACGATTTTGATTTTCTCGAGATCGCCACCCATCTTATTATTCGCCCATCCATGCCAATCTGCTACAAGCATTTTGAACTTCACACCAGCTTTGGTCATTTTATTCACGTTAATTGCTCTCAGAAGACCTTGGGCAATATGTATCCTTCCTGATGGTTCAAAGCCGTCATAGGCAATAAGCGGTTTGTTTTCTGTAAGTTTTTGCATTAATTGCTCTTCGCCAATTATTTCTTCGCCAACTTCTTTTATGAGTGCTAAACGTTCTTCAGGTGTCATAAGCATAGTGGGAAATGTTAGAGTTTAAATACTTTTCAGTAAACTATAAATAAACACTGTATAAATAGGAAGATATGGCAACAATCATTTTTGATTTATGGCGAGTAGACATGACCAAAAATGGGAGTGAGAGCTAATGGCTCGAACGATCATTTTTGATTTTTGGGGAACGTTAGTAGAAAACGGTATTCATAGCCCCATCAACCAAGTCAAAGAAATTCTTGGACTACGTATGCGGTTCTCGGAATACGTTGTACGTATGGAAAACGCGATGATGACAAAACCGTATCCTTCGTTACAGGAAGCGTTTGAAGCTGTGTGTAGTGAATTTGGGGTGAGGTATAACGAGGAATTAGTTGGTATGTGGAACAAATCATGGATGCTCGCAAAACCATATAATGATACCATACGAGTATTGGAAGAGTTAAAGCAAAACCACACGTTAATTTTGGTTTCGAACACTGATGCCGTTTCGATCAATAATGTGCTTGATAAATTTGAATTGCGGCCATATTTCAGTGAGATTCACCTATCTTGTGAGATGGGCATGATTAAAACAGATCCTGGGTTTATGGCAAAAGTACTTGATGGGAAACATAAAAATGACTGTGTGTTTGTTGGTGATAGCGTCTTAAGTGATATGAAAGCAGCGGAACAAGCAGGAATTCGAAGTATCCTTATAGATCGACGACGAATGCGTGAGTATCCTGAGAAGATAGCCTCATTATCAGAATTGGGAGGGAAGTTGTAAGATGAATGTTCAATTTCTCGGAACCGGATGCGCACAACCAACAAAAGAGCGAAACCATGCAGGTGTCTTGCTCACGTTTGGAACAGAACGTATTTTATTTGATTGTGGGGAGGGAATTCAACGACAGATGCGGGTAGCCGGTGTGAAACCTGCAAAAATAACGCGGTTATGTATCACGCATTTCCATGGTGATCATGTCTTTGGCATTCCTGGATTGTTAAGTAGCATGGGTGCTGATCAGTTTGCAAAGAAGTTACATGTGTACGGGCCAAAAGGAATCAAATCGTATTTTAATCATATTTGGAAATGGTTTGCCGCGAAAGATATTATTGAACATGAGGTGCATGAAGTCACTAGTGGTGTGTTCTTTGAAAATGATGCATTTTCGTTGGAAGTGGAGAAGGTGGACCATTCAGTAGCATGTGTCGGCTACAAATTTCGAGAGAAAGAACGGTTACGCATCGATGTGAAAAAGGCTAAGAAGGTAGGATTAGAAGGGCCAATCCTTGGAAAATTACAGAAAGGAGAAAATGTACGATTTAAGGGGAGTGTTATACAATCTGTTGATGTCACGTATCCTGTGAAAGGAAGAACGTTTGCATACGTAACAGATACAAAACGATGTAACGGCGTTGATCTATTAGCAAAAGACACAGATACCCTTGTTATCGAAGGAACCTTCTTAGATAATTTGAAGAAAAATGCGTTGAAGACGAAACATTTAACGGTGAAACAAGCAGCGCTTATTGCAGCAGAAAATAATGTAGGTAAGTTAATTATTACCCATATCTCCCAGCGTTATAAGAACGCGAACGAATTACGGGAAGAAGCACAACACTATTTTGATGATGTTGTGGTTGCAGAAGATTTTATGAAGGTTACATTATGAAGATTACTGTTGGTTCGTTGAATCAAATTAAGGTTAATGCGGTCGTAGAATTGTGTTCTGAATATGAAATATTAATAGGTGCAAACGTTTCAGGGGTTTCTGTCGATTCTGGTGTTTCGGAGCAGCCACAAGGATTTGATGAAACAATTCAAGGAGCGTGTAATCGAGCAAAGAGTGCATTTAACGGCTGTTTAGGTGTGGGAATAGAAGGTGGTTTGGTCTCAGTTACCTATGGTGAGAGGGAACGTTTTTCGAAAGTGTCTGTCGCAGCATTGTATGATGGCACTCATTTCTATGTAGGCATGTCATCATTATTTGAATTGCCTCATTCAGTGAAAGTACAGATTGAGAAAGGGGAAACATTAAGCAAGGCAATGCATTCTGTTCAATTGGTTGGTGACGCGGATTTAGGTTCACGTGAAGGAGCAATCGGGTTTTTGACGAAAGGTCGCGTGCCACGAAAGGAACAAGCAAAACAAGCATTACGCATGGCAATGATACATATAGAAAATAATAAAATATATAGAAATTAAGCTACTTTTTTATCATGTTCCCGAACTGCCGCACGTGCTTGCGAGACAGTTGACACATCTGCAAGTTTCCATTTTAATGCGATCGAGACCACCAAATCGAAACGTCTCTGCACTGCTTCCCACATCTGTTTCGCGGATCTACTTCCCGTGATTTCTTCCAGAAATGTATTGATCGCTTCACCCGCGGCTTCACATTCTGCTGCTTGTTTCTTTTCGGGAGACCCTTGTAATTTTCTTCCGTACAGCTTTGACTCGCGTTGAATCATTCTTGCATTTTCTCTTGCCAACGAGATATTTTTCTTTCTTGCAGCCCCTTGTCCATGCAACCCAGCTGATAGGATTGCCGCTCTTCGTTCTTTTAGTGATGTTCCAAATACCATTTTAATATACACCTCTTTACTATAACCGATACACATATTCAAACTATTTAAACCTTCGCTAAGAGCAAATCTATATATACATAACAGAAATCCACACACTATGCGAAATGCCAAGGCGAAAGGAAGTAAAGGAGAACGTGAACTAGTTGCGTTTTTTAACGAGAATAAATGGAGTTGTCTCAGAGCTGCCGGTAGCGGTAGTAGTAAATACCCTTGCCCAGATATCCTTGCAGGAAATGCTATAAGACGGCTTGCGATTGAATGTAAGGTAACGAAAGACCGTAGCAAGTATTTCACGAAAGATGAAATTACGCAATTGGAAACCTTTAGCAGAAATTTTGGAGCCGAAAGTTGGGTTGGCGTCAAATTTGGTGGCCAAGATTGGTTTTTTGTGATGATAGAAGATTTGAAAGATACAGGATCGATGTTTTCTCTGACACTGGAATCGGCCAAAATTAGAGGATTATCAAAAGAAGAATTGATTCATTAATCACCCTAACCCAACTTCAATTTCTGCAGCGTCAACTTCTTCATCGTTCACAAAAAAAATGTCTGATGCTTGTTCACGTACTTCTTCTAATGGAATGTCATCAGACGCATCTTGATGTATCGCTTCTCCAGCGAGTGGTTCTCCGCAAGAAACTAACAAGAAAGAAAGTAATACCACTCCAACTACCATGATTATTTTTTTCATTATCCGCACCTCACAAAGACCGATTGCGTCCACCAAAGGTTGCCGGACGCTCCATCACGTAACGTCCAATCAGAGATTTCCGTCCACTCGCCAGATTGGAGAGAGTACGCTTCTGTTACTTTTGTTCCCAAAGGGCATTGTAAATCAGTAAGTTTTTTACCTTCTAGCTCTGGTTGCATCGCGTACAGATTCCACCCCTCTTTGTCGAGTTGTAACGGGTTTGCTTTAGGCTTCGATGTGAATACTCCTTCTAATTGACATCCATCATCTTGACTTATCGCAACAACCAATCCTTCGTTTTCCCTCACTTCAACTGCTTCACCAGTAGGTGTTGGAATCAGTTTTTTACCATCATACGTATACATAACCCACCTTGGGGCGTTATCAATAATACATTGTGCCGCTTGCCTTGTTAGGCCCCCAATCATGTCTGGGTTAACAGGATATAGCGCATCTAAACTTGGGGTTAATTTTCCACTAACAGGACTTTCAATAAGCGTGCCACCATACATCCCATGACTAAATGGTTTCTCTGTGAGTAATTTAGGAGGACCCTTTATACCATTTTGAGGAACTAAATTGACTTTCGTCTTTTTCCCTGGCGTTGTTTTTGTCCCTATTTTTTTCTTTGTTACTTTTTTCGTAGTCGGTTTAGTTATCGTTGTAATCTTGGTTGTTGCCTTAGGAATGACTGTTGCAACAGTTTTGGTTCCTGTAAATTTAATCGTAAGGCTCGGGTCAATTTGATCTTCCGAAAATTGTCCCGCAAAATTCGTTCCAAGTATGACATTGTTCGTTGGATCTGAATCTTCTAACGTTAACGGTCCCGCAAATGCTGCCATATAATATTGCGTATCTGTTGCTAAGCCGATTGATTTTGCATTAAAGGAGAAACTGACTTCCCCATTAGTTAACGTCTTTGTTTCTTCGGGATTATACAAGACGTTTTCATCTTCATCATATATTCCGAACCCATAATTAAGTAGTCCAGCATCAGATAACTCGCCATCTGATTGAATCGTAAACGTGAAATCAACAGTGGAATCGATATTTGCACTTTGTGGTACGTTAATACTTGTAACTGCAATATCAACGCCAGTTGGAGGTGTCTCTGTATTCGTAACATCTCCGGCGGCACTTATTGTAAACAAGTTGCTAAATGCTATATTATCATTTGGATCTGCATCCTCCTTACCAGTTGGGGTCAGTTGTACCGCGACGTAATACTCTCCTGGTGCAAGTACCCCTGCAATAACCCCGTTAAACGTTTGTTGTTCATCGGAGGAGAAAATGCTCGTAGTAGCACTCGATTCGGCAAGATTCGCTCCAGAAGAATCCGCAACAACTAAGTCGAGATCAAAACTAGTAGGGTCTGCATAGTTAAGAATAACAGCGTTAAATGTAACCACACCTGAATCATACACAACATTGTTAACTTCTAAGATCCCACCATCATACCTCATATCGATTGGATCGTCTACTACAGGATTTGTGCCTACTGTAGGACCTTCTCTTCCCACAGTAACTTCTGGATCCGTACTTTCGCGAATCGTGACAAAAACAGGTTGTGCAAACTGGTTATCATTCGAATCTACATCCCCACCTTCGTTTGGGGCAACGACAATATCTATTCCATACGTTCCGGCACTCTTACCAGAAAATGTTACCGTCATACTTTCGGACTCTTGTGTACCTAACGTTGCCGTATCGCCGGTCTGAGAATCTACCTTCGTGCCATCCTTGTGTAATTCTACATCCCAATTAACTGCGGTTGGTGCATTATAATTTGTAATTGCAAATTCGACAATAACAACGCCATCAAGAAAATCTACTTCAGGGAAAGGTGCATTCACATGCGAAATTCCTGCATCATATTCATCTGGATTTGCGCCTTGCGGTAGAGGTGTTTCTTCCGGTGCGTTTGGACAGTTGGAAGCGAAATTCGAACCACTATAGGAAGGAGCTTCACATAGGCAACTACAATCTTCATGACAAACTGCAATATCCCCTGGATCACATGGGGGATACGTTTCTACAACAGGATCTGGTTCTTCTTCACTACAATCATTAGGGCAGTACTGATCTTCATACGGACTACAATATCCGTCACCACAACAATCGGCGGGGCAAGGATCATTTGCATATTTTTCCGTATCGGTACAAATCCCATCACCGCAATAGTCTGCTGTATGCTCTCCACCTCCGGCATCAACATCATCACAATCACCGTGATCGCCATCATGACCATCATCAACGCAGGGATCATCATGGGAAACAGCACCAGTGAGTTGTATATCAGATTCACTTACAAGGCCAATGGTAAGTAATAGTGTAATAACGCCCACCATTATGAGAATATTATTATTCATCTGACATACCTCTTTTGGAAACTGGATTTTAAAGTAGGTCGAATTTATTTATAAAAGTATGTTTTGGGTTGGTTGTGTCTGGAAGAATTCTGATATTAAAGATCATCTTCTCCATACAGAATCGAAAGGTTTAAAAGGGTTGTTACTCCTAATTGATAAATAATGCGCCTCACCTCGAACAAAATTGAAGAGATTCTCGTAGGTATCTTAGGAGAAGCAGGTTTACCACTTATTCGGCAACTTATTGGGAAGGAAAATGTATCTGAGTTCGATTTAGCTACTAAAACACGGAAAGATATCAAAGTTGTGCGAAAAATGTTATATTTGCTTTATAACCACAATTTGGTTGGATTTACACGGAAAAAAGATAAGCAGAAAGGGTGGTACATTTATTACTGGACATTACTTCCAGATAGCATCCGATTTAGTTATTTTAAAACGAAACGAGATCTCGTAATACGGTTAAATGAATTACTGGAACGGGAACATAAAGAACTCTTTTTTGCCTGTCCGAACGATTGTGTTCGCTTAAATTTTGACGAATCAATAGATTTCGAGTTTCATTGCCCTGAATGTGGTGAATTACTCGCGCAAGATGATAGCACGAAACGTATCGCGCAATTACAAGCTAAAATCAAGGAAGCAGAGGGTGAGTTAGCAAAATTACATGCAGCACGGCAAGCACGGCGTAAATTGGTACAAGAAAGAGCGAAAAAACAAATCGCGAAGCGAAAAGCAGCATTGAGACGTGAAGAAGCAAAGAAAGAACGAGAGAAAGAAGCGAAAAAACGTGCTGCTCTCAAGAAGAAAGCGGATGCAGCAAAGAAGCGAGCAGCGGCGAAAAAGAAAAAAGCTGCCGAAAAGGCAAAGAAAGCTACCAAGAAAAAGGTTCCAAAAAAGAAAGCAGCGAAGAAAAGTGCAAAGAAAAAAGCGGCGGCGAAAGTGAAGAAGAAGAAAGTTCTGAAGCGAAAAGCTGCCACCAAAAGAACGATCAAAAAGAAGGCAGCGAAGAAAAAAGTTGTCAAGAAAAAAGCTGTGAAAAAGAAAACTTCAAAAAAGAAGGTAAAAAAATAATTCTATCGCCGACGTTTACGTGTCGTTTTCCGTGTAGAACTTGCTCGTTTTGGAGATCGTCTTGAAACCATTCTTTCAATTACTTGCTCTTCACGAAGCACCTTTGATGTCATTCGCTGAATGTTCATTTCCATTCCCGCAACTCGCCTCTCAAGTAAAATCAAGACTCGAAGTGAATAGACTATCGCTGCGAGTGTTCCAATAATAACCGCAAGTATAACTTCCGCTAATTCTAATGCTGCCATCGTTCATACCTCTTTTAATTGTGATATTGGAATGCTTGTTCTGATGTATATAAAAGTTTCTAAAATCTCTCCTCTAAACATTTATAAAAGAGTACGAAAATCACTTCATTATGGACACATATGAAGCATTACTCGCAAAAGCAAGAAGTGAATTACCAGAACAAACACAGAAAGATGATCGATTCACAATTGAGAAAGTACGTGGACATATCGAAGGATCTAAAACAGTTATCGTCAATTTGAAACAAATCGCGAAAACAGTACGGCGAGACCCTGAACATCTTCTTAAATATCTTCTTCGCGAACTTGCAACACCAGGAAAAATGAGAGGGGACCGAACCGTCTTTGGATCAAAAGTTGCGGCATCTACCATTAACAAAAAAATTACTAAATATGCGAGCGAGTTTGTCTATTGTGCTGAGTGTAACAAACCCGATACGGAATTAAGCGAAGAAAAAGGTGTCAGTTATTTGCGATGTCAAGCATGCGGTGCGAAAAAACCGGTGAAACGCGTATGAATTTTATTGTCTGTGCGAAACAAGGACCTCATGCTAATATTCTTGTAGTAACAGATGCAGATTTAATTGGAAAGGTCATCGAAGAAGGAAAACTACAATTAGATCTTACAAAAAAGTTTTATCAGGGCGAGGAAAAAACGAAAGATAAAGTGAAAGTGATGCTTTCAACATGTAGCCATCTCCATTTAACAGGGAAAGGTGCCGTTGCAATTGGTGTCGAGATGGAGTTAGTTAATTCTGATAAGATATTGTATGTTAACGGTGTGCCACATGCGCAAGTTATTGTAGAAAACTAAGTTTCCATAAAACTTCCTAAACCTACTTGTTTCTCTTTCTCTCTTCCAAAGATATGATCAACATCTTCCTGTAACATGTCCAACGTTTGTTTCAGGTAGGGTGAAAAATTATATTTTTCCGCAAGCGTCATTGAATGACCAAGATATTTAACGAC
Organism: archaeon; assembly: GCA_002686315.1. GTDB lineage: Archaea > Nanobdellota > Nanobdellia > Woesearchaeales > GW2011-AR9 > UBA11998. The sequence goes on from NZBO01000042.1 coordinate 13,779, forward strand.
TGATCCATGTGAGATTGTAAATATCAATTTCCCTCCGCATTCACTACATTTCGAGTTAAGTGGTGGTCGTCGATATTTCGTGTTACACTTGACACATCGAAATTTCTGCATTGAAAACTTTCGTAAGTTACCTTTAATATCTTTCAAAAAATGTTTTTGGATAACCAAGCGTGCGACATCATCCATGTCTACTGCTCTCACTTTTCTCGCAATTTCCATTTGTCCCACTAATTTTTCAATCATAGAAGGAAGCGTTTTATAATCTGAACAACTCACTGCTTTGTTAAAGTTATCAACGTGATGCGTGAATCCAAACCCTTCAAACTGTTTCACTGTACCTAGCCGGTCACCAATCTGTTCAATCTTTTTTGCATCNGGANCGTATTTGACTTCCCATGGATTTTTCATTTCCATCGCTGCTTCATATAACTCAATCGGATACCGCCATTCCACGTCGACACCATGCACTTGATCATCCACTTCCGCAGGATCAAGGAATGATGTTAAGACTAACGGTGAATCCATCGTTGCACCCCTGCTTGTTGGGAGGAATTGACGTGAAAAATTAAGAAGCCCATCCATTAAGAGCATCACTGCAGCTTCATCGCCGTCACATCGAGTATTGAGTATTTGCTCGCCCCACAATACATTACGATCTTCTTTATTTTTCCAATCTATTTCAAAACAGTATGAATTTTCTTTTGATTTTATTACTTCAACTTTCTTGACAAAATCAAAGATCACATCTCCTTTATCTTCAAGTTTATAGTATTTCTTATCAAACGTTGTCCGTCTCTCGGTTGTTTTTATTTTGAGATTAGTCAATTTCTCTTGTTTCTTCCTATTTTTCAATGTCAAAATGTTCTTTAGTAAATTTGTATCTTTTCCATTAATTACAAGATGGTGTAGTGTGTGGCTTTTAGCAGGAACGCCAAGTCTATCATAAATTGCTTGAACTTTCTTTCCAGGAAAGCGTTCTGCAGTTGATTGATATTTCGAAAAGACATGATAACGGGATAAAAGAAATGCGATATCATCTAGCAATTTTCTGCTTACGGAATAAAATACAATCCGGTTTGTTTGAGATATTACACTCCCATCACCATCTAAAAAAGCGGAAAGAAATCGTGCTATAATATTATTCGGAGAGGACAAGAGAAATGAGGGTACCCTTTTCGTATATGCTGTTGATCCTGCGCCGAGACAATATCGAAACAAATTATATATAACTTGGTCGCAAATTGTTATTTTCGTTGAATTCTCTCCTAAACTAGGTTCCAATTTGAAAACTTTCTTTACCAATCTTATTATTTCTTTCTTGAGATCAGTGTCATCAATCCGAAAGGCTACTTGAGAAACTGATTTATTCTGTCGAGAATAACCCTCAGCAGCATAGTAGCCACAGAGTGCCGCAAAATCTTCTGTTATAAGAAGAGTATGTGGAAATGCTCTCTTTGAAAATTTGACACGTAGCTTTGTAGATGTGGAAAAAGAGTCTAACGTTATAATTCCTGCTTTCAGTAACCTCTTGACATCGAAAAGTGGAGTTTTTCTATACCAATCATGTAAATTTCCCTTATGATATGAACTCTCAATATAATTAATAATATTTTTTCTCCCTTCTTTTTCTACTAATTTTCGGAAGAAAGATTCATTTTCTATAAATATGTTTGAAAGAGCTTTCTTTGGCAGGTTTTTTAGAAACAACTCAATCAAGTTCAATGTTGTCTTCCCATTTTTTGGAAGAGGGAGTGAATTTAAAAGGGGAATTTGATCTCCCACTGTAGCTTCTTTTGCTTTCTTAAAGTGAAATTTTGCAGACTTTGAAAAAAGAAAATCATGATTTGGCGTCATTATAAACTCACGATTTGTCGCAGTGGTTATCTTTATCCATTTTTTGGGATTTGGACCTTTAATGAAATGTAGTATTTTTTTTCGTTTTACTTTTTTTGTTTGAGGATTAACACCATATGCAAAAAGCGGCTCAGAAAGTTCTATTTTTTGAGTGCCAACCTCATCTATAATTGAAGTTCTTGCCCTTTCTTTAATTTGTCGCTCAACAAAAGGACCAATTTCGTCATAATAAACATTCTTTTCTTGATCTTCGTAGACAAACCTAGTTCTAGGATGTACACAATCTCGTCTCAATCCAGCATGAAACATTGGATTTGTAATTAACCCTTGCGTTTCTGAGAAGCCAACGATACGGCCAATAAGACCTGCAGAGATGTGTGGTGCTAAGCCAATCACTAAATGCCCCACTAAATCCTCTTTCTTTTTGATGTTATAAAATGGTTCCAACCCATATAACTTAACGAGTAAATCATCCACAAA
>NZBO01000043.1 GCA_002686315.1 archaeon
ACAAATGTTTCCGGTGACTGGAATGCGAACATTAACGTGTCTACGATGACTGAAGATACGCATACCATTACTGTCTTCGCGAATGATACTTTGGATAATATTAATCAAGCTGAAAAAGTAACGGTGCATGTTGATCGTACTGGTCCTTCCGTTACGATGGTTAATACAAGTTTCAATACTACTGATACCACGCCTCTTATTACGTTCAATTTCACTGACCTTTCTGCCAGTGCGAACTGTTCCTTATATTTGAACGGAAATTGGAATGTTAGTGATGAAGCGACTGCGAATAACACGAATACCATTTTAACGGTACCAAGCGCATTGAATGATGCTGATTATGTCACGACTGTCAATTGTACTGATGGTAGTGGTCATACTGGGAACAGTTCCGCTATTACTGTTACAGTTGATACAACTGTTCCTGCTGTTACGATTGCGAATCCTGCGAATGGTACGAATCTTTCTCGTGGATTGCAAGCATTTAACGTGACGGCAAATGATGCAACTGCGGTCGATACTGTGTTATTTGAAGTAAGTAACGGGTCAAACTCGTTCAATACAAGTGCCACAAATGTGTCAGGCAATTGGAATGCGAACATTAATATGAGCACCTTAATTGAAGATGTACATACTGTTACTGTGTACGCAAATGATAGTAATAATAACAAGAATTATACTGAATTCATCCAAATTCATGTCGATCGTACTGCTCCAAGTGTGAATATAGGTAATAGCAGTTTCATTACTGGGGATACAACTCCTTCCCTCACCTTCAATTTCACTGATGCATCCATTAGTGCAAACTGTTCCTTGTACTTGAATGGTCAATGGAACGTTTCAAATGAAGCAACCGCGAATAACACGAATACAATCCTAACGGCACCTGCGGCGTTGAATGAAGCGAATTATATTTCAACAATTAATTGTACTGATGGCAGTGGTCATACTGGAAATTCCTCAGCTATTAGTGTTACTATAAGTACTGATACTACTGCACCAAATGTAGTTAATTTGACACCGAACTCGACCGCGAAATATAACGGAAGTACTACTATTGAAATAGGTGCAAATGTGACTGATGCTGGTTTGACCGTAGATTCAGTATTCGCGAATATTACGTATCCAAACGGATCTGTAGAACTTATCACATTAACAAATTCAACTGGAGCAGGAACTAGATATAACATCTCATTCACAACTCCTGGTGAAAATGGAAACTATAACATTACATTCATTGCGAATGATACATTGAATAATCGAAATGTGACGGAAACAACAGGTTTCGTAATTAATTCATCAGATAGTGATGGGGATGGTATCGTGGACGAATCAGACGTCATTATAGGTAACCAATCAAATGTTACGACAAGTGGTGTTACAGATCTCAATCTATCAATTGGTGGTCTTGGACCAAGTAACGTTTTTACAGATGTCAAGGAAGTTGCGTTCTTTGATGGCGCGACTAAACTTGTGAACTTCAGTCATAACTTTACTGTCGCGAGTCTAGACATGCGACTAGTTGAAATTACGGTAGCTACAAACTCCATCATTGTTAATGTCAGTGATCAAGTCAATGTTACCTTTAACAAAACAATCCTGATTAATGATAATAATTTTGAATCATTATGTGTGAAAGATGCAGAAATTGCGTCCGAATCTGATATTTCAGATGCATGTACTGGTGATAATGAAACTGATTTCACTGATTGTCTTGGTAGTGAACTTAACAGTAGTGGGATACGATGTACGGACCTTGGAAGTACAATTAAAATTGAAAACCTCCGTTATTCCGGTGTGAAGGGAACGCCTGCAGCTGCTGCCTCCAGTGCAGCTGCAGCTTCATCTTCCTCAGATAGTGGCGGTGGGTCATCATGTGGTGGCGGTATGATACTAAGTGATGGGCGATGTAGTGTGCCTAAGGTTGAACGAGACGTTCCTGAAGATCTTGAGGAAGATGACATTCAGATACGAGGGGATCAGGAAGATGAATTGGTTGATAGAGATCGTCTTCGACGAGACGCATTAGCTGGATTCGCAGGTTATTTCGAAGAACGGCAATTGAAAGGAGACCTTAGTACTATCTGGCTTCTGTTGGTCCTTCTTATTGGAACAGGTTCTGCAGTCGTATACCTGTATATTGCTCGGCATGGTAGGCAATCTCAACGCAAGAAAACGAGAAAACGAGCGAAACGTACGAAAAAATAGTAGTTTTATGTCACCGCAAACTTTATATAGCTTCCAGCTCTCACTTTTCTATAAAATGAGGGTGAATCATTATGGATAAAGATAAAATATATTCTAAGGAACTTATCGGGAAAACGATAGTTTCAAAATCAGGTAAAAAGTTTGGGGAAGTTGGTGACTTAGTCTTTGAAGTTGGATCTGGTGAGTTAATTCACATTATGCTTCGTGCTCCAACAAGTTACATTGATCGAATGGAACTTGAGAAAACCAAAGATGGTGAAATTCTAATTCCTTTCTCAGCAGTAATTGCGACAGGTGATTACATCGTTGTTGCAGAAGAAGATATTATTTAATTTTTAATTACTTATTCTCATTTTTCAGAATGCTCGGTAAACTCTTCATCAATTTTCTTCACATAATCTCGAACACGAGAAACAACTGATTGCAACACAAAATTGTGAATTTTTTCTTCAAAAATCTCGGAGACAGCACTCCACTCAGAAATTCTATATAAATTCGCGTTCGTTTCAATTAAATGTAGATCTTTTAATCGTTTTAATTGCCTACGTATATTAGATGAGGCTATGCCAAGCATCGCGAGCCCATTTTCTTTCCTATAGGTCATCACATGATTTTTAATTTCTTCAGAATGTAACTCTTCTTTTCGTTGCCTTGCTTGAAGTAAGACATGAAACACGTCAACGACAACATCACGTGAATCACCTGGTTGTAATAAGCCCATGGATAAACATAATTTTCGAACGAGATCTCTACCTTGCATCGTTGGTTTTTCATACCGTCGTAATGTGATTTCAGCCAATGGTGTATCTCGTGCAATTTTTGCCAATTGTANCTCCCCCTTTGATAGTTTTAGTAATTGTCTTGTTCTTTTAAATGTTTCCTAAAACCTTTCTTACATATCGCGGTGTATCATTCAAATAAGATATTTATCGTACATTATAATTTATGTACATAGTTCTTTTGGTTAGTTTATTTAATGGTTTTTGTGGTTTATTAAATCTTGTTTTGGGTCTATTTAATGGTAAGTTTTATAACTGTGTTCTGTTTCTTTGTCATATTCTGCTCTTTCTGCTTCAAATAGTTTATTTAATGGTTTTTGTGGTTTATTAAATCCTGTTTCAAGTCTATTTGGTAGTAAGTTTTATAAGGGGGAACAAATTGAGAACAGTGTTGGTTGGAAAAAGTCGAAAGGAGATAGTACAAGGTATGCTAGATCTATATAGACTTCTTTCCAAAGAGGAGCAACAACAATTCATACAAGAATCAAGGAAGGAACCTGGTTTTGTACTCCCTATTTCTATTTTTCGACGTAACCTTTCTGCCTTGCAAGCTATCGTTTTTTTTCTCAAAACCAACAAACACCAATCAACAACACAGATAGCTCGCTTGTTGCACAGAAAACCAACAACAATCTCGTCAACATACGCTGCAGCGAAACGTAAAATAAAAGGGAAATTGGATGTCTCAGATACTTCCATGACAATCCCTCTTTCTGTTTTTGCAAGTAGAAAGTACCCTGTTCTTGAGACGCTTATTGTGTATCTAAAGGAGCATTACAACTTACGTTTAATTGCGATTTCGCGATTGCTTGCAAAGAACTACAACACGATCAAAGTAACCTACGCGAGGTTTAGAAAACGAATATGACATCATCTACCAAGAGAGGAAGAGGACAAGTTGGATCGAACCTACCGCAGGTGATTTTGACACTCTTCCTTGTGATAGTGGGTTTACTCGCATTTAATTTAGTTGTTGGTACAGACTTCACGAGTACTAGTTTCTTAACTGGAGCAGCCATTGGGCTTCCTGTAGAAGGTATTCCGGACGATGTTGGATTACCAGTTGATGGATGGGATGATGTGGATGGGAATGAGCGTCAACAAGAAGATCTTATTTCCGATGATCCAAATCAAGTAGATGACGACGTTGAAGAACCGCCACAAGCAGTTGAGGATGTTGCGGACGATGTTGGATTACCAGTTTGGGAAGATATTGAAGAAGGGAGTGATGTGGATGAGAATGAGCGTCAACAAGAAGATCTCATTTCCGATGATCCAAATCAAGAAGAAAATAATGTTGAAGAACCACAACAAGTTGCATTAGCAGCTGTTAATCCTGGACTATTTAGTATTCAGGCAGTTCCTGTTATTGAGACTGTCACAATCAACACGACAAATTCGGCAAATAATAATACGAAACAAAATCTTACTGCAAATGTCTCAAGTACGGATAGTGATGGAGGCGGCCTTAAAATAATCTATAATTGGTTACTGAACGGTTCGGGGATTGCGGTGCTTAATATGCCGTTTGAGGCAGATGGGTTGTACAACACAACTGACTTTTCAGGCTATGGAAATAACGGGACCACACTTGGTCTCACCCATAATAACACTGGTGGTTATGATGGAAATGGAACGTATAAATTTGCGGGAACGTCTACAAGTTATGTCCAAGTTGATAAATTTAAAAATTGGCCTGACAGCACAATCTCAGTTGCGTTCTGGATTAAAACAGCAGGTAGTGGAGATGGTATCGTGTCTTATGCATCATCTCAAAATGATAACATGTTCCTTCTCTTTGAACCAAATAATATCGTGGTGTATGTACGTGGAATTACGTCAACAACAGGTATTGATGTAAACGATGATAAATGGCATCATGTTGTTATTACCTGGGATGATGCCACTAATGACGTGAAAGGCTACAAGAATGGTGCATTAGTACATGAGGGAACATTAACAACTACGGCAATGCAAGCTAATGGTTGTTTTGTTGTCGCGCAAGAATCTGATGATGTTTGTGGGGGGTATGATTCAGCACAGGCACTTCCAGGAAACGTTGATGACCTCTTAATTTTTAACCGTACCATCACTGCGCAACAAGTTTCAGCTCTATACAGGAACCGGACTGATCTTATCGTCTCGCAGGAGACAATAGTTGGAAATAACTGGACAGTTGAGGCAACTGCCGTTGATGGAACGAGTAACGGCACGAAAGCAACATCAAACAGTATTCTTATACTTCCTAATAATCCACCGACCATTAATGGCGTTATCCTTAATACAACCAATCCTGCAACGAATTTAACGTCTACTAATCTCACGTTGAATATTTCCGTAGCAGATAGTGACGGCGATCGTATTGAGAATATTACGGTTTGGCTTCATAACAGTACACCAATTAGTATGCTTTATTGGCCTTTCGAAGGTGTTAATTCCACAACTACTAACAACTCGTTAGATTATTCTGGACATGTTCGTCACGGCCAGGAACGAGGTGTTGCAGTAACATGGAACGCAACTGGCGGCGTGAAAGGAAGTGGTGCATATAGGTTCACTGGGACAACTAACCAGAAAATATCGTTCCCTGACAATGATATTACAGATTTTGGCGATAATAAAACGTTTAACTTCTGGTTCAAACGACATACAACAACAACATCGGATGCACATTTACTTGGGAAAGCACAAAACTCAAATCCATTTGAAGGATGTGTTTTCCGATCATCTAATAATGCGAAGATTCATTGTTGGAATTCGGGTGGGACAAATGATATTGCGATAGCATCATCAACATTTGCGGCAAGTAGCCAGAATTGGCATATGGTGACGGGTGTGTTTAATAACGGCAATTTCACACTATATCTCGACGGACTTGACCAAGGATCGGACACGGCATACCAGAGCGTCTACAACTCAGGTACAAACTTCACGGTTGGTGAGCAAGGAAGCGGCTTTAGTGGCGCACCATTGAATGGTGCTCTTGATGAAATTCAGATATTCAATAGATCATTAACTCGTCAGCAAATACTTGCGCTCTATGCAAACAGAACTGATCTTATCGTGTCGCAAGAAACGAAAGAAGGGGATAATTGGACTGCACGTGTGACGCCAAATGATGGGAGTGACGACGGTGGATCTTTTTTAAGTAACAGTGTTGTAATTGAAACGAGTGATCGCCCTTTTATTTCTTTTGTGAACATTACATCGACAGATTCTTCGACGAATAGTACTCTTGTCAATCTTAGTTTCACATATTCGTCTTTTGATGATGAGGGTGATGACATACGAAATGCAACTGATTGGCAGATAAATGGGACATCTATCGCTGTTGCGAACATGCGCTTTTATACCGATTCAAACGCATCTAACGTGAGAGATTATTCGACGTATGGTAATAATGGAACGGTGACCGGTGCTGTTTTCAATGCAACTGGTGGACATGACAGGAAAGGTGGGTATAAGTTTGTTAATACTGCAGATAGAATAGAATTCCTCACTCCTCCTCCTGTTGGTACAGATCCTTTCACATTAGAAGCGTGGGCGAGAAATACGAATTTAGGTAATGCCCATACCACGTATGGTGCTGGTATCATGCGTTCTATTGCCGATGAGACTCTAGGTGATTGGGCTCTTTCGGTAGATGATGGTGGTTCCGTCCATTTCATGAATATGAGGAGTGCTGCTGCCGATGCTGATGGGATATCCTATACGAATGATGGCGTAATAGTTCAGAGTAAATGGCATCACATTGTTGCGACGTGGAATGGATCCGACAATATCATTTATGTTGATGGAGTTAATAGAACGACCTTAACACATTCAACTGGAAGTAGCTGGGCCAACGAACATGGTATTGGTCGAGGATACACTTCGAGTGCTTACACATGGAAAGGTAACATCGGCCAAGTAAGAATCTATAACATAAGCCTTTCTGAAAAACAAATCCAGGCGTTATACAGAAATAATACTGATGTGATTGTGAGTCAGGAATTGGCGATCGCGCAAGTATGGTCTGCTTGTATTACTGGAAACGATGGGACGGATGATGGAAAGACGTATTGTAGCACCCATAATGTTACTATCACGAATAAGACTACACCAGACCCTGGAACAGTTTGTAACATTAACATTACTGCGTGTCAGGATGGCAGTTTCACCGCGCACAAAACGTACTGTCTTACGACGGATATCTTGAACGATAATGCTGACTGTATGGTAATTGATGCACATAACATCACGTTCCAATGTACAGGTGCGGCAAGAATTGAAGGTGATGGTGATACATCAGGACATGGTATTGATGTGAGCAGTGTGTTAAACACCACTATTAAGAATTGTAACATTTCTCAGTTCGATCAAGGAATATATCTTAGTAGTTCTCATTCGGTTCACATTGAAAATAATACATTTGATACAAACACGGATGCGGGAGTTCATGGCTTACAGAGTCATAACGTGACTGTTTTTAATAACAAGTTTGTTGATCATGACGGAACAAGCAGTAGTGCCGATGGGGGTATTGTGTTAGTAGGATCAAATACCGCGTGGAACATGAGTAATAATATATTTACAGATAATGCGTATGGTATGCTATTTTCTGGATCTTCAGGCGAGGTTCAAAATAATACGGTGTACAACAATAGTTTCTATAACAATACGTATGGGATTTATTTCCCAAACAATGCTGATTTCAATAATATTACAAACAATACGTTTGATACTAACGACTATGGTCTCTACTTTTCGTCTACGTCAAGTGACGATAATAGGGTTGAGGCAAATCAGTTTACAGATAGAGCAGGGGATCTTGTGACAGAGCACATCCGCTTTGGTGGCACAAGTCGCTTAAATCAATATTTTATTAATAATACGATTAATGGTGACGATTTCTTTTACTGTTATAACAATATTTTTGGGAAAAAAGGAGATGTCCTCACTGACCAAGATCGTGTCACGACACATGGCTCAGCGATTATCTATCAATGTGAAAACCTTACGTTCTCCAATCTTACAATCTTACATCACAGCTTTTCTACTGCCGAGGAAGATGGTGGCCTTCAGATTAGGGAAAGTGATCATCTTACTATTTCAAATTCTAACTTTTCCCATAATTTTGAGGGAATCACGTTGTATACTACAAATAACATCACCATTCAACATAGTGATTTTAGAAATAATACGGATGCAGGTATCAGGGGAGAACTTTCAGAAAATATTACGATTCTTAATAATACGTTTACCAATCATACCGGATCAGGCACTTCGGAAGATGGTGGTATTATACTGCAGACAACGAGTTCATTTTGGAACGTTACATCGAACAGGTTTCAGGGTAATTATTATGGTGTAAACATGTATGGTACTACTTTATCACAGAACAATACAATTGAATTAAACAATTTTTCATACAATTTTTATGGAATGTTGTTTGCTAATGACGTCGATTATAACACTGTCCGTTTCAATATTTTCGAACATAATGACTATGGGTTGTACTTTTCTTCTACTTCCTCAGATGAAAATAACGTTACAAGTAATCGGTTTTTAACAAGTGTGAATGAACATATCCGCTTTGGCGGCACAAATCGCTTAAATCAATATTTTCTTAATAATTCAGTTGATGGTGATGATTTCCTCTACTGTTACAACAACATCACGTTCCGTACTGAGAACATTACAACAGATAAAGACAAAGTAACAACGTTTGGCTCGGCGATCATTTACCAATGTGACAATATGAATTTTACTAATCTTACAATCTTACATCATAGTTTTTCGACGGCAGATGGTGATGGTGGCCTTCACATTAGGGAAAGTGATTACCTTACCATTTCAAATTCTAATTTCTCACATAATTTTGAGGGAATCACGTTATATACAACAAACAACATTACAATTCAACATAGCGATTTCAGAAATAATACTGATGCAGGTGTTAGGGGAGAGCTTTCAGAAAGTATTACGATCCTTAATAATACGTTTACTAACCATACTGGGACGTCTTCTTCAGAAGACGGTGGTGTTGTGGTACATACAACGAGTAAATTTTGGAATGTTAGCTCAAACAGGTTTCAAGGTAATTATCAAGGTGCACTCATGCGAGGCAGTATTTTATCACAGAATAATACGTTTGAATTAAACAATTTTTCGTACAATTTTTATGGGATGCTGTTTTCAAATGATGTTGATTATAACACTGTTCGCTTCAATATTTTCGAATATAATGACTATGCGCTGTACTTTTCTTCCACGTCCTCCGATAATAACAATTTTACAAGTAACCGGTTTTTAACAAGTGTGAATGAAGATATCCGATTCTCTAGCACGGCACGATTAGATCAATATTTCGTTAATAACACGCTTGATAATAATGAAGATTTATTTTACTGTTACAATAACATTTCAAGTAAAACGAGTCATGTTTTGACAAATCAGGATAAAGTAACAACGTTCGGATCTGGGATCATTTACAAATGTCATGGCCTCAATCTTACAAACATTACAATGGCGCATCATAGTTTCTCAGCTGCAGACAATGATGGTGGTCTTCATATTCGGGAAAGTCGAAATATTACTATTTCTCACTCCAACTTTTCACATAATTTTGAGGGAATCACGCTGTATATTACGAGTAATATTACGATTCAACACAGCGTTTTTGAGAACAATACTGACGCTGGGATCTATGGGGATAATAGTGATAATATCACTATCTATAATAATACGTTTGATAGCAATAAAGGGACTTCTACTTCAACGGATGGTGGAATTGTTATCTACACGGCAAGTGATTTCTGGAACATTACAGGGAACAATTTCTCGTTTAACATCCATGGTATTTTAGGAAATGGTATAGCTCAGAACTTATTCCATAATATCACTAACAATTCATTTAGAAACAACAATTATGCTGTCTATTTTGTGAGTAATACTGACAATTCAAGTATGAGTGAAAACATGTTTGATGGGAGTGGTGTCTATGCTACTCGTTTCGGTTCTGCGTCTGATGAAAACACTATTTATCGGAACAATTACATTAATAGTACGACTGGCCATGCACTTATCGTTGGAGATAACAATTACTTTGATAACGGTGCAGCCGGAAATTATTGGGATGATTACGATGAAGCAGGAGAAGGATGTGATGATAATTCACCTGCTGATGGAATCTGTGACGATCCTTATAACATAACCTCTGGTTCTGGTGTTGATTATTACCCTTCCACAACTCAGTTAAGTTTTGGTGCGGCAGCTGACTCGACTAAACCAAATGTTACGTTCAGCAATCCTGCAAATGGAACAAATCTTAGTAGTGGCCTCGTTGCATTTAATGCAACGATCTATGAGGACAATCCTGATACAGTCTTATTTGAAGTAAGTAACGGGACGAATCCATTCAATGTCACTGGAACAAACGTGAGTGGTAACTGGAATACATTTATTGATATCAGTAACGTGACGGAAGATCTTCATAATGTCACCTTATTTGTGAACGATACGGCAGATAATAGAAATGATAGTATTTTCATCGAAATAAGGGTTGATCGTACTGGCCCAAGCATTTCGCTGGCAAACACCTCGTACAACACAACTGACACATCACCGAGTTTAACTTTTAATTTCACAGATGCAAGTATAAGTAGTAATTGTACTCTCTACATTGATGGAACACATAACACAAGTAATAGTGCTACTGCCAATAATACGAATACAGTGTTAACACCGTCATCTGGTCTTCTTGATGGAACGTATGTTACGACCATCAATTGTACTGATGGTTCTGCTAATACGGGGAACAGTTCTGCTCTTACGATCATTGTTGATAATGCGAAACCGAACGTGACTTTTGTAGGGCCAGTCAATGGGACGAATCTGAGTAGTGGTTTGATTGATTTCAATGCAACGGTTGTGGATGCGAGTGGTGTTGACACGATCTTGTTTGAGTTTAGTAACGGCACAAAACCGTTTAATCTTACGGGTAATAACATTACTGGCGTGTGGAACGTCACTGCAAACATTTCGACGATGACTGAAGATTTCCATACGGTACAGTTATTTGTAAATGATACGGCAGGTAATCGGAATGATAGTGTTAATATTACAATTAGGGTCGATCGAACTGCGCCAACAACGAACATGATTACCGAAACGAGTAGTACGATGGATACTACGCCGAGTTTCACATTTAACTTCACGGATGCAAGTATAAGTAGCAATTGTACGCTCTACCTGGATGGACTGCATAATGCAAGTAACGCTGCCACTGCGAATAGTACGAATACGGTCTTAACCGCGACTGCATTGAATGATGGGAGTTATATAACGACAGTCAATTGTACTGATGGCAGCGGCAATACGGGGAACAGTACTGCAATCACAATTACGATAGGAACAGTTGGACCGAATGTTACCTCACTCCTTCCAACGCTCAATTCCGCATATACTGTTGGGAATGTGGTTGAAATTGGTGCGAATGTCACGGATGATGGTGTCGTTGATACTGTGTTAATTAATCTTA
>NZBO01000044.1 GCA_002686315.1 archaeon
ATGGTCATGCTGGCTTAAATACCTCGCACCTTGTTGATGGTTTACGTGGCGGTTTACAATTAAGAACTCCTGTTGATGTATCAGAATACAGTCGACACATTTCATAATTTTTTTTAACATTTCTGATAGTACGCAATAAATTCATCTTGCGTGACTGGTAAACCAGCGTCTAGGAAATACTTTGCAAGAATCTTTCCATCTTTCTCAAGATCATCTGATTTTCGAAATCGCAGAATCCGATTAAGCGTAAACGAACAGACATACCCATCATCAATCTTGAGAACAACATTCTTACATCCTTTCGTTACCGTAAGTCCGTCAACGACAACTGATGATGGTCCTGAAATCTGTGCAACAAAATTGATCAAGAACTTTCTCTTACTTTTGCCATTCACGGAAGATCGTTTTGAAATTGACCCTTCAAAGACACGACCTAAGTACGCTTTTACTTTCTGCTTTTTTCCTTTGCACTCGACAAAATAGGCGTATGGATTCCCTGCTATATATTTTGTACGTATATACCCCATATTGGTACAATGCTCAAGACATATATATTCTTGTCGCTTTTTCAGTAGCATGAGGTCAAATAATAGATGCGTTGAATGTGATATGATTATTACAAATCCTGTCTGTCCAGATTGTTTGTCAACAGAAATGAAAGTGTTTGTCGCGGAAGTTGATCCGGAACTTGCGAATCAAATTTCACCGTTCCATGTTCCTGGTGACACGACGTGCATTCAATGCGGTATCACGATGGGTTTATGCGCCCACTGTTTCTGTAAAGATATCTATCTACAAGTAAAAGATACAAACCCAACGTTAGCAAAAGATTTCATGGGCCGATTCGATTATGATCTGAGAAAGAATTTTATGTGATCATTCTTGCATATGATACGCTCCGACTGCAAGAGCGAACTCTCCATGTTCTGGAAAATGTGGCGTTTTACCAAGCATTCTTGTGTACGTTTCTAATGAGTTTCGTAAGCTTGGGAATCTTGCAATGGTTGATCCAGTATAAATCACATCTTTTGTCCATCTAAAAAGCAGTGAGCTGTGGGACACGACTGCAATATCTTTTACAGTTGTGGCGCTGGCAATATCGATCGCTGTCGCCATCACATCTTCTGGTACTGAATCCTGTGTTGCGAGACCAAAATGTGCGAGTACATATTCCCCAAGTGCTGTTCCGTTAAGTGTGGGTACTTTATCTTTTACATATATATTAAGAGGTGTTCCTCTGGATGCCATCCTTGCCATTTCACCATAATCATCTATGCCTACTAGTCTTCCTGTTCCTGCAAGAAATCCACCCCCAAGAGAATTTCCGAGTGGAATTGGAATTGTGACACCAGGTAACCGTACTGTGTATGATGTCCCTGTGCCCACAGATACAAGGAAAAAATTTCGCCTTCTTTCTCCATTATGTTCCAACAATTTTTTAACACCATAAACTTGTGTTTTCTTCTCATGACGTATGGGATCTCCTTTTATGGTTTTTAGCGTAAACTGGTTCAAATTACGAGCATGCTCATCAGAATACCCAACTCCAGCAACGTGAATCCTTTGAACACCATCATCATGTAACTCCATAGCGATGTCTTCCAATGTTCTATCTGCAGTCGAGGCAAACCCATACTCACCATCTTTCATCCAAACCGCTTTTACAAGTGATGTTCCAAAATCAATTCCTGCTTTCATACAAAATGGATTATTCAGGTCCTCATAAAGCTTATGAATTAAAAACTAATTACACTCTTCTATAAAATCAGTCACTCTCAATCTAAATCGAACGCTTGGCGTTGTTGGATGGGTGATAACGTCGCTTTCTTCCCCTCGCCGTAAGAAGGTCACATATTCACGTCGTGGCTGGCCACCTTCTCGTTCTGTAATTTTGATGGGAATGCCTGCATCTTCACCTTGACAGTATGGCTGGCCTTGCAAGACTTGCCATCCAATACCGCCAGCAGCTGTATATCCGCCTTGATCGGGTTCCACTTGATATGTTTCACGGTCGTTCGTGTCAACGGTAACGGTGCCAAAATTACATTGTACAGCACATCCTTGCCGGTCATATACCTCGAACAGATTTGTGCACCTCCCATCAACACAATGTTTCAAGCCGCTACATTGTGTACTCTCACTACATTCGTTCGGATCTTCGTCTGGTCGCGTTAATTCAGCACCTTCACGAATATCACAGATATTGTTATCATTCCTGTCAATGCAACATCCGCCTTCCCCATTTGGCATATGTTCCCCTACGCATAAGACACGTTTTGCACCATCCTCGGATTCATTCTCATCATAATTGATAAAAATAGCATGTCCTGTTCCTGAACTGTTAAGNAACATNACAANNGCAAAAATGATTAANANNGTNAAACCACNAATNTANAGNGCNTTCTTTTTACTTGAAAGNCCTTTAGAAGNACTNTTNCNNNCTTTCTTATANGTNGCATAATTTTGTTTCATGGTTTGTTGGTATGCGTGTTCAACCTGATCTTCACTCCATCCTGCCTTATGTAAGTCTTGTTTAATGTGAGGCAGCTTTGATCCCTTTTTAACGTGACTTGTGATGTATGATGCAATCTTTGGATTCACTTGATTTTTCTTTTTCTTAGTTGTATAATAATAAACAGCAAGTCCAACTGTAATAACTAATAAAAGAAAGAATATCCATTTAATCGTTTTGCTAAAACTTACTTCTTCTTCAATTTGTTCCTCGACGACATCCAATTCACCTTGTGTTGTGCCTAAATCACCTTGCAATCCTGCTAACCCTGTTGAGACGGTGTTTAATTGTTTCCTTGTTCCAGTTTGTAATTCGCCGATATCTGCTTGAATTGCTTCTAACTGACTTGATATCTCTCGCTGCATTGTTTGTTGTTCTTGTGTTAACGTTGTGACAGCCCCTTCAACTAGTTCGACACGTGTATTCACATCTTCTGTAATTTGGCCGAAAGAACGTACTTGTTCCGCTAACGATGGACCTTCTTCAAATGGGGGTGCTTCACTTTCAAGTTGTTGTTCAAGTTCTTCTTCTGGAATATCTTCTCCTTCCTCTACATCTAGATCTTCTTCTATATTTGAATCTTCTTCCTCTACTTCTGGTTCTCCTTCAACAATTGCACAGATTCCATCTATGTTACATTCACATGTAACTTCAAGGATGTCACAAAAACCACAATCGGCAATGGTTTCACATTCTTGTACTGCAACACATCTATAGGCTTCGCTACATGCCATTGTAACATCTTCTAACCCTTCAAATTCCGTGCATTCATCATCGAAATCACAAACTGCGTCTGATGGTTCTCGTACAAAATCCACCATATCTATCTCAGCAGAGATAGCAAAAGCTAGTAAAAGAAGTACTATGACTAATGATATTACCTTTTTCATCCTCTTTTAAGGTAAGAAGAGTTATTTTTTGGTTTATATAACTTTGGTTTTACTCAGCGTAACCTTTATATTAGTGATCATACCTCTTCAAACAATGCTAGACATAAATCTTGTGAGAGACAATCCAGAGCTTGTCAAAAAAAATGAGAAGAAACGAGATCATGACCCTAACGTAGTAGATGAAGTTCTTGCCATAGATTTGAAATGGAAGAAAGCAAAACAAGCTGTCGAGAAATTAAAACATACACGAAACGTCGTCTCACAAGAAATTAATAAAGCTAAAAAGAGAAAAGATGAAAAGACTGCCAAGACAAAAATACAAGACATGCGAAAAGTTGCAGCTGATATCAAAAAACAAGAAGAAAAGGAAAATACCTTATTAGCAAAACGAAACCATCTTCTCTCCCATTTAGGGAACATCATGCATCCTAAAGTGCCATATGGAAAAGACGATTCTGAGAACGTTGAAATTAAGAAAGTAGGCGGTATTCCTAAATTCAATTTTGATGTTAAAAATCATGTGGAGTTATGTGAATCCTTAGACATTGCTGATTTTGATATCGCCGGTGAAACGTCTGGGAACGGGTTCTATTATTTGAAAGGTGAACTTGCATTATTAAACCAAGCACTGATTCAATTCGCTCTTTCGTACATGCATCGGCAGAAGTATACATATATTGAACCACCTCTCATGTTACGGAAGAATGTGTTAGCAGCAGCGGTTGACATGAACGAGTTATCACAATCAATTTATTCCATCGAAGGGGAAGACCTTTCATTAATCGGAACAAGTGAACACGCACTTCTTGGGTTTCATACAGGTCAGACATTTGAACGCAAAGATCTGCCAAAGAAATATTACTCCTACTCAATGTGTTTTCGAAAAGAAGTAGGTGCCCATGGGATTAACGAGAAAGGTATCTGGCGAACGCATCAATTTAACAAAGTGGAGCAATTCATTTTCTGTTCTCCTGAAGAGAGTGCAGGATTCTTTGATGAGTTATTGAAAAACTCAGAAGGTATCCTAAAAAAGTTAGGGTTACCCTACAGAGTGATTGAAATTTGTTCAGGTGATCTCTCTCCATGGAAACATAAGAGTTATGACGTGGAAGTCTGGCGGCCAACAACAGGAGAATATGGTGAGATCATGTCTCTTTCCAACTGCACAGACTACCAAGCGAGAAAGTTAGGGATTAAAGTCAATGGGAAAGATGGCAAGCAAGTAGTTCATACGTTAAACAATACGGCGATGGCAACTTCTCGTATTATGGTCGCTATTTTAGAGAATTTTCAGACCAAGAAGGGAACGGTGAAGATACCGAAAGTACTTCATAGTTATATGCATGGGATAACTGAGATTGGTGTGAAGTAAGAAATCGCGAAAAACAAACAATAATTTTTTATAATAGTAAATTCTTGATATAAGTATGACTGAATTTATGAAGCAACTGTTTGGTGATTTTGATTTTGGTATTTTTTTGGTTATTGCTGGAATCCTTGGTGTATTATTACTTCTATTCATCATTGTTAGGTCATTCTTATAATTGGGGTATATCTTCTTAAAGAAAACAAATAATTCGAATAATTTCAAATCCATTAACTATTTAAACAACCCTACTTCACAACAAATCATGAACATTGTAAAACTTGGTGGATCTATCATTAATCCTGATGGGAACTATGATCAAGGCATTATTACTACATTTATTGATCTCGTGAAAAATAGTGAAGAACAATTCATTTTCGTCGTGGGTGGGGGAAAAATATGTCGAAATATCCAGGACGCATCCATGACATTTCTTCGAGATGGATTACCAAGTGATCCTGAAATAGATCTAGCGCGAGATGAAGTAGGTATCGCTGTCACAAAAATTAATGCACGCTATGTCTTACAGCAATTTGAAAGTGTCTTGGGTGATGAAGTACATCCACAAATCATCATAGATCCTACCCGGAAAATTGAATCGGATGCGAGAGTCTTTTTTGCAACGGGGTGGAAACCAGGCTGTTCTACCGATACGGACATGATGCTGCTTGCGAAATCATTCAATGCGGAGAAAGTCTTCAAAATTTCTAACTTCACGAAGGTGAAACGATTTACACCACACCAATATAGGGATGCTAACGATGCGGAGAAAGAAAGATTGGTAAAGGAATCAGAAGACATTTCTAAAATGAGCTGGGAAGAATTACATGAGTTGGTGGGTGATGAATGGATTGCAGGACTTAACACACCCTTTGATCCCGAAGCCTTGAAGATTGGATTAGAAATGAAAGAAACTCTTTCGTTATACATTGGGAAGATGGATGAATTTTGTAAGGCTGTGAAAGGCGAGAAGTTTGAAGGCACGATTGTGAGTAAATAAAGCCCGAAATTAATATAAACACCTCTATTCTCAACTTCTTATGTCCCTTTTCAAAGATATGTTACAGAGTGGTGAATCTTTATTTCGAGATACTGTCTTTCTCAGTTACGACTTCCAGCCTAAAATCTTGTATGGTCGGGAAAGTGAACAGCAACGTTTCGCTGTTGCCATTCGCCCACTTCTCCAGAACCATAATGGTCGGAACCTGTTTGTGTATGGCGCACCTGGAATTGGGAAAACCACAGCATGTAAACACGTCCTTCGGGAATTGGAAGAAACAACAGATGACGTCATGCCCATTTATGTGAATTGTTGGAAAGAAAATACGACGTATAAAATATTCCATCGTATTTGTCTTGATCTTGGATATAAATTTATTCAGAATAAAAAAACACCGGAATTGTTCCAGCTCCTTAAACAGAAAGTGAATAAACAAAGTGTTGTGTTTATCTTTGATGAGATAGATAAATTGGAGGATACCGATTTTCTCTACACGATTTTGGAAGATATTTATCGGAAATCATTGTTCTTAATCACGAATTACCGGGATTCCTATAGTCAAATGGATGAACGTATTCGAAGCCGGTTAAATCCTGAACTTCTCTTTTTTAGAGCGTATAACGAAACGGAGACAGCTGCCATCCTGAAACAACGACGTGAATATGCGTTCGTGCCTGGTGTGTGGGATGAAGATGCATTTAAGGAAATCGTTGAGAAAGCAGTGGAAGCGAAAGATATCCGTGTTGGATTATATTTAATGCGTGAAGCAGGCAATCTAGCGGAAGATACAAGTACTCGACGTATCGCTATGGAACATGTCGCAGGTGCGACAAAGAAAGCGTCTGAATTTCATATTAAACCTACCGAGACATTGGAAGATGATTTACAATTCATTCTTGAAATCGTGAAAAACAATAGTGGTAAAAAGATTGGTGAAGTCTACACAGAATATCAAAAAACCGGCGGGGAAATGAGTTACAAGAGTTTCCAACGTCGTATCTTGAAGTTACGTGATGGTAAATTTATTCATACAAAGAAAACACAAGGAATTGACGGGAATAGTACTCTTCTTAATTATTCGACGGAGAAGAAGCTGAGTGATTTTTAAGTTTCGCTAATTTTCGTTTGACATCTTCTAATCCAATATCAACAATGACGGTGTTTTCATTCTGTGCACCTTGCTTAACGTCATGTAACGCAATGGTAAGATCAACGTCACATCGTCGTGTATACTCGCCCGTATCACCATTCATGCCTGAAGGTATGTCGATGGAAATTTTCTCGGCTTGGAGAGAATTGAAATAATCGATAGCCATCTTCATTGGTTCTTTGACTTCTCCTTCAATACCTGTTCCTAAAAGTGCATCAAGTAAAATTAATTTATGTCCTTGCTGGAAATGAAATTGATCGATATCATCTTTATTCCGAATTGTGATGATAGTTGTATTATCTTTAATCAGGTCATAATACTTCTTCGCTTCTTCCCCTAATTTTTCGGGATTGCCAAAAAATAAGATGATAACAGGATTATCAGTAAAATGTGTTGCAGCTGCTAAACCATCGCCACCGTTATTTCCATGACCACAGAAGATAATGACGTCTTTATCTTCAATATCAAATCTGTCTGTCATGGCTCGATGAATCTCTCTACCTGCATTCTCCATTAAATCTTTCACAAAAATGCCGAATTTCTGTGCATCACGTTCCAGTTTAAGCATTTGTTTACAGGTAATCATGTTGGCGTAGAACTAAATTTTATTTATATAGTTTTGTGTTGCAAAAGTAATAAAAGGAAGAGTTGGTATCTCTATCTATGCGCGCTATGTTGGAATCACTTGTTCTTACTGTCGGTTTATATAGCTGTGGAGCTACGTACGACTCTACTATGAAACAAAGTAGAGAACCAACTGCAAATGTAGAATATCATAAGTTATTTGGCAAAATTGTTGGCGCACACGTAATATTTCCTAACGGGACAGTCTGTGAATATGATGGGTCAGTCGTGCAACAATTGCAACATTTTGAACTAATTATTGATTGCATACATCCTTATAACTCCAAGGCACGAAAAAGAATTTATAGAAGATAAAACACACCAACTGCTACAAGAAATCCAATAAGTGATCCAATTGCTACTTGTAAGGGCGTATGTCCCATCGCGTAATGATCTTTGGAATCAATTTTGTGCAGTTTGAACAATTTCCTGATTGCGATACCTTCCTTCCCAACTGATCTTCTGACACCATACGCATCACGAAGGACTACAAATGCGAACACTAAACTTATTGCAAACACGGACGTTGCTCCTTCTACTAAATAGATTATTGTTGCTAAGGATACAACAAACGCGGAATGTGATGAGGGCATCCCTCCAGTGACAAACAAATCATGAATTGACAACTTTTTATGTTTAAACCAGTAGAGAATTAGTTTCACTAACTGGGCTCCAAAGCCCGCGAACATATGAAGAAAGCAAATATGATGAACGGCCATATGCAAAACAAGTCGCGGAAATTATAAGTATTGAAAATAGCGACTCGCTATTGAAAGTAGATGATCTGGATGAATGGCTTCCTCGAGTGGTCAAGGAGCAGGATGAGCCTTTTACGTCAATAAGGATTTTGTCTCAACATAAGCTATATTCGGATTTTAAAGATACAGGCAACACCGTT
>NZBO01000045.1 GCA_002686315.1 archaeon
AGCAAGGTGATCATACAATCGTTGCGGAAGCGAAGGACAAAGATGTTGCCTTTCTTGTTATCGGCGATCCGTTTTCTGCGACAACCCATATTGACTTATTTAAGTTAGCGAAGGAAGAAAATGTTGCGGTTGAAGTTGTCCATAACGCATCTATCTTAAACGCGATTGGGATTGTGGGATTACAGTTATATAAATATGGAAAAACGACAAGCATTCCATATCTTGACGATCATCCAAATTTGGAAACACCGTATAGGATTGTCCAACAAAATAAGAGGATAGGTGCGCATACACTCTTGCTATTAGATATACAAACGCATAAAGATCGATTCATGTCCGTTACGGAAGCGATTGTAGTGTTAGAAGATATTGAGAAACGAGTCGGAGAAAAGGTTATTACAGACGATCTAAGAGTAGTTGGCTGTGCGAGACTAGGAACTGCTGATTTTATGGTGAAAGCAGGTCCGTTATCTGAGATGAAGAAAATTGATTTTGGGAAACCACCACATTGTCTTATCATCCCTGGAAAAATGCATTTTATCGAGGAAGAAATGCTAGAGTTGTGGCGTTGAAAATAGTTCTTCTAACCTCTTAACCTCTAATGCAGTATCATAGCGTCGTTGGTTTTCTGCTGAAAGTTCTTGCCATTTTCCTTTAAATGAGATCCATGAATAATTATATTTCGTAGGTGGAAGGTAGACTCGAACACTTGTTTCATCGGTAGGTCTAATATCTCGAGACTGCGCGAAATCTTTTCGTAAATATAACGCAGATGTTTTCCGATCCATGAACGTTGTTCCTTGTGCTTGATCAATGAGACACAGATCGACTCGTCCATCTTGATTCACATCAGCACAGACCGCTTTTTGATCTTGTTCAAAATGAGTTATAACAGTATCTCTGCTATAATCTGCATTAATCGTTGGTTGAAGTAAATAGAACGCAATACCAAACGCTGCAGATGTTAGTGCAACAGCTTGACTTAGTTGTCGTAGAACCATGCAAGTCCAGAATGAATTTTCTTTAAAAATCTATCTGAGGGGTGCGTAATCAACATCATTCGTGAGCGCAGTTGCCTCAAAGAAATTAAACATACCTCTGTTAAATTTAATCCACATATCAAACTTAAACCGTTCCCGCTGATTTTCATGGAATCCGCCTAGTACCGCATTATACTGGATCTCCGTAAATACTTCGTATGCTTCCGCGTCTGTCAACATATCACTATCCATGTCTGTGAGAACATTACCAGTTACATAGTCATCATCATTTTGAAATAACCCGCCAGATGTCGCTTCCCCATACCACATCTTGTTGTAGTCAACGCTGGAAGAACCATATACATTTTGTGCGAGTAATTGTTCATCAATGAATCCATACGAAATATGTGAATCTGATAAATCGTCGTTACTATCTGCATCATCCTGTTCATCTACCTCTTCTTCTAAATCTTGTGAAATAGTATCATCTGAATTGGTTACGTTGGTTTCTTTTTGTGATGATAATAAGGAAGTTATATCTTTAATTAATGTTCTAAGGATTGATGTTTTTGGTTCCTCTTTTTGAGATTTTTTGAGGTCTTTTATACCAGGTACACATTGCTCTTGTATGGATTTCTCTTCCTCGTGAAACTTACGAATAGCATTACCAATAACATCGCTTGTTTCGTAGTACAATGCTTCGTGTGTAACTGTTGTTTCTAAGATAAATACCAACCCCCAAAAATGGTAGGATTTCAATGGGGTAACGGTTCTATATAAAGATTCCTGATTGCAGGTTAGTGGTGAATACTGGTTTAAGAATACGGGGCAAGGTAGTATCTTGCAGAATCTTCAAAATCCACAAGGCTTATAAGGACTCCTTTGTTTGATATTATATGGAATTTATGGAAGAAAAGATTGTTACGGAAGGTGTACGTGTCTCGCTTACAATTGAAGGAAAGGAAGTAGGGCGAGCACGTCTTTATCTTATTAAAAATGATTTACATGACCGGCCATATGGGTTATTTGAAGATTTGTTTGTGAACGAGGAAGCAAGGGGATTCGGGTATGGAACCAAGATTGTGGAAAAAATAATTGAAACTGCCAAAAAATATAATTGTTACAAATTAATCGGCACAAGCAGGTATGAACGGAAACGTGTCCATGCGTTATATGAAAAGTTTGGTTTCACGGATTACGGGAAAGAATTTAGAATGGATTTATAAAAATGGGGAATGTCTCACAAACAGGTGGAACAGTATTAGATACGATTGTTGACGTGATTATCCCACCCGATATTGTCACGTTCTTGAACACTGTGTTATACAGAAACACGCTTATCCTGCTAAATTACTGGAGTTTCGTGCATTTCTTTGGAGGTGTGGGGTTTTATTTCCTGTTTCCCACGAAATTGAGAACGTGGATCGTGATCAACATTGTGTTTGAAGTCACGGAGTATCTTCTTGGTTTTGGCGGCAATCCGTTATTTGTGGAAGAAACAATTGATATCATATTTGATCTCGTATGGAGCATTGGTGGTTTCCTTATTGCGAAATATGTAACAGAATCCGTGAGGAAGAAGTGGGGGACACAAACTTAGCGAGATTTCTTCTTTTGTAACTGTTTTTTCTTCGTGAACACTTCATTCATATTTGGCGTATACTTTTCTAATTTTGCAGCGTGCTTGATATACTTCATTTCATCTTTGGTAACATCCTCAAAGCGTAACGTCTTACGTTTCACGGGCACATCAACTAAACTCCACTCAACAAGATTATCATCACCCACATCAACTTGTACATAACTTTTTTCTTTTGGAATCAACATGCCTGTTTCAGTATCCATCGCATACTCATCTCGCCAGGTGTCTGGATGTAATATCACCGTCCCATCTTTCTCTTCCACATGACGCGTGTGATCGTGACCTAGCACTAAGACTTTATGATTTTTGATTAATCTACGTCGTTTCCATTTAAATTTATGCACGATCGGGTCAACATCCCAGTTCGCCCGTTTCAGCCGTTGGTAGAACTCTTTCATGATATTTCGAGGGAGGAAATGTGTCGGATCGAACCAATAGCGTATTGGGTAGTAGAAGAAGCTTTTAATGACATGTTTAATCGTTTCCTTGTTTATCTTTTTGATAAGTGGTTTGTGTTTGGAGAACACGGACGGTCGCGGGAAGATACGTTCCAGAAAGGGATGATCTTCTTTCATTGTCATAAAATTATGTATCAAACTGAATGACACCCAGGGAATGTTGAGAATTTTCTTGCCTTCATAATGGATGAACACGTTGCGTGGGTTTATTTTATTCAAAAAATCGTACTGATGTCCATGTTCCGCATACACACGATGGTATCTATATTGAAGACGGAAAAAGATGTCTCGATGTCTGCCAAGTATCTTCTTTAGTTTACGTTGCACCGATTTGAAAAATAAGTCATGATCATGGTTCCCTATGATGAAAAATAATCTGTTTTTTTTTGTGTGTACAAAACTGTCTCAGGGCGTTGAAAACAGGTCTATGTGCGTTGTACATCATCTCTAATTTAGATAAGGAAATATCGTCAGTAATATGCCGCGGATAGGTTTTTGTTCCATCTTTGATAAGAGGACATTTCAGAAAATCGAACGTGTCACCGTTTAAGACAAGATCAATAGGATGTTGACGTTTCGCAATACTGCGAATAGTTTGGGAAAGTGTGTCATCAGAGATGAAATCGTCTGTTAACGTCCCGCCACCAATCTCAATATCGCCCATGACAATAATTTGTTTTTGCATAGGTGTAAAATGAGTGTTAGAGTATATAAATGTTAAGGGTAAATCTTATAAATCATAACCTTCCTGTAGTAAATATGGTCAAATATAAATGGGTGACGCAGAAGGTGAAGATCAAGGAAGATATCACGGCCAGTCATGATCCTTTGAAAGAATGGCATCCCGATACAAAAGGGTATTTTTTGATTCGTGTGGATACAAAAGATAAACGGATTGAAGTTGGCTATGTCNCAAATAAACATGTGATCACAAAAGCTATTTATGGGACGAATGCGATTGAGATCTATAATACCATTGTGCGGCATAAGTTAGTTTCGAGATTTGAACATGCTGCCTATCTTGGGAAAGAGTTGTATAAAGCAGAACTCTGTCTACGCTACGGGAAGAAATATGTGCAAGAAGGACCGCTTAATTTTAGGAAAGAGAGTGAGAAAGTGAAGTTGAAAGTGAAGAGTTAGATTTTAGACTATTTTTTTCAAAAAGTTTAAATAGTATCCCCTGGTATACTGCGGTATATGGAAACAACAACCATTAAATTACATCGAAAAACCAAATCTCGTCTTGATACATTCAGAGAACGAAAGAGTGAAACCTATGATGAAGTAATAAACAAATTAGTGTTTATTGCAGATCATGTTGAAGAAGAACCTGAGTTAAGTCGGGAGACTATCAAAGCAATTGAAGCGGCTCGTGAGAGATACAAGAAAGGTCAGTTTGTCACAGAAAAAGAGGCAATGAGGAGACTTGGTTTAACAGATGTATAGCCTAGATATCGATGATATTGCCATGAACTTTCTTGAGAAATTACCGCGAGAGATTTCACAAAGAATATTTCAGAAAGTACGCACAGCAAAAGAAGATCCGCACAGATATTTCATAAGACTCAAAGGCTTGCCATACTACAAGCTTCGTGTTGGTGATTATCGTGTCATAGCTGACATTAATGATGGCAGACTTCATATTTTGGTTGTTCAGATTGGACATAGGAAAAACATTTATAGTAAAGTATGATGTGTATCTAACCATGGCAACAATTAAACATAACGAGAAGGAAGAACAGGTGGATGATGGCAGCAATATTAAGGCGGCGTGTGAAGCGCTTGGCGTGCCGTTTGGTTGTCGTTCTGGGTATTGTGGCACGTGTAAAATTACAATTCTATCTGGAAGTGAGAATTTGTCTCCGTTAACTCCTGAGGAAGATGATATGGGTCGAGATTTACAGCATAGGTTAGCATGTCAGTGTAAGATTAGTAAAGGTATTGTTGAAATAAAAATTGATGCATAAAGTATAAAAACAATCATGATTTTTATATTTTATTCTACGAGGTATATAAAAATGGAAGAAACACATCCTACAATTAATGAAAAAGCACCGCAGTTTAGCGCGCAAGCATTTCACAATAATCAAATAACGAACGTTAACTTAGCAAGTTACCAAGGTAAATGGGTCGTTTTAGTATTCTACCCAGCAGATTTCACATTTATCTGTCCTACTGAACTTGGTGATTTGGCAGATAAATATCCTGAATTCCAGCAAATTGGATGTGAAGTGTTAAGTGTGAGTACCGATACCGCATTCGTGCACAAAGCATGGTGGGATAACAGTGAGACAATTAAGAAAATTAGATTCCCAATGGTTGCAGATCCGACAGGGAAGATCTGTAAATCGTATGGTACTTACATCAAAGAAGAAGGACTTAGTTTACGAGGTACCTTTGTAGTGGATCCTGACGGTGTCTTGAAAGCCTATGAACTTCATGATAACAGTATCGGTCGAAGTAGCGCAGAATTGCTACGAAAAGTCAAAGCAGCACAGTTTGTCCGTGAGCATGGCGGGGAAGTCTGTCCTGCAAATTGGCAGCCTGGAAGTTCAACATTAAAACCTGGGTTAGACTTGGTGGGGAAGATTTAGGATGGTGGATGGTGCGATTGATAATATGGTAAATGAGGAGCGTCCAGTAGTCCGCCATTTAATACATGGTAGACGGGATGCAGTTGTGGTCGATCTAACGCCAATAAGAGGATCAAGAGAGTTATTGGAAGAGGCACGAGCCATTGCACGTTCTTCCCTTGAGAGATACAGGACTGAACAAACATACCAATCTCATTCTCCAGCAGGTTCATATACTACTGAGTAACATTTTTTTCTTTTATATTGTTTCTATGATCTAGATTCTTATAAAGTATGAATCTTTCAAGACAAGATGGTTCAAAAGCTCTACACGAAAAATGGTGATAATGGAACAACTCTTCTGCTTGGTGGTCCTATCGCGAAAGATTCACGGCTTGTACACACTATCGGTTGTGTGGATGCCTTTATCGCGAGTCTTGATATGTGCCGTCTTCATCTAAATTCAATTGATGCCAGGAAATTAGAACGTGTGCAAGATACATTAATCAAACTAACTGTTTTTTTGACATTACGTGAAGATAATGATATTGTGACGAAGAAGGATATCGGTTCGTTAGAGAAAGAAATAGATATTCTTGAGAAACATATACCGGCTAAATTTGTACGATTTAACACGCCAACGTCATGCCATTTGAATGAAGCACGTGTACGATGCAGAGAGTTGGAACGGTTTTTAGTAAAATATGTGGAGAAAGGGATTATTAGTAAAGAGGTTTTTGCGTATGTGAATAGGTTGTCTGATTGGTTATTTTGTCAGGCGTTCCGGTTTAATACGTGATTCAGTGGACTACTTTTCAGAATTATGACTATATCCTGTATTAATTAACAAAGGAACCCTAAAGATTTCAATGTGATTATGTTTATGACCCCAATAAGATCTTCTTTCACCTGATACTCCGTCTAAGTGCTGTTCTCCAAATGATTCGCCATGATCACCACAAATTAGAACTAGAAGTGGTTTGTCGTTTGGAAGTACGGAAAGTAATTTACTTAATTGTGCATCAACGTATTCAAGAGCTCTTACTTGCAATTGATGCAACTTTTTTCCTTCTTTTTGAGTATATCTTTTTTCTAAATCACGTCTTCCTGCTCTATGCTTTCTCGCGTGATCTATTAGTTCTTCTAACTCAGGATCCACAGGTTCAACATGATAAGGAAAGTGTGTTGCCGTAGAGTTAACAAAAACAAACCACTTATCTTCACTTTCAATTGATTGGACTATTTCTTCAATATGTGACATTGGTAATCTATCTACTAGTCTTGGAGTTCCATAAGTTGAATCTCCAAAATATGTGAATTCACCATCTTGATAATGTCTTCGCAATTGAATTCCTTCATTTGCAAAAAAAGTAGTTCCACCAAACCCTCTTATTGCATAACCTTTTTTTCTATACCCGTCTTGAAGTGTGGAATCTGATAAATTAATTCCTGCTGTCTTTAGACCTCTTCCTTTTGGAATGACACTTACCCTCCACAAAGGATGTCCTTCTTTTGTCACATAATCTCTTCCTGAATCATCACGAATTACAGGTATATGGCCAGCAAAAAATCCTTTATGAGCAAGGTATGTGTAATTCCCATCCGTTTCAGCTATTTCAACGCCATTTGTATGAGCCCTTTCATGAGAGGCAACCAGATCTATTGTTGGCGTGTTGGCCATTGTGAAAGTATCATATCTACAAGAATCGAGGGTTAAAAATAATACATTGTGATCGTGGGTTATTAAATCGGTCATTTTACAAAAAGTGATCTCTCAGTGTAGTTACTTTAGTGTAATAAAAGGATTATTTATATAAAATCTTTGTAATTTATTAAATAGAAGGAAACGTAAGAATTACAAGAGTTCTCTTTTATGCAAATCTTCGATAGCTTTTTTATATCCAAAAGCTAAATTTAATTGAATTGCTTCATGGTAGGTAAACCATTTAACTTCTTCAATTTCATCTTCTTTAATTCTAATGTCACCTGAGAAATTTCCTAAAAAAACATGACATATAGAATGCATATTCTCATCAATGTTTTCATAAAAACCAAACATTTCAGTTGGAACAAAATTAAGATTAGTTTCTTCTTTGATTTCTCTTGAGGCGGTTTCACGTAGAGGCTCTTTATTAAAATCAATTGTTCCTCCTACTAAACTCCACATTCCAGGGTATAAATAATTTTGAGACCTTTTTTCTAATAAAATTTTCTTGTTTTCAATTATTGCTCCACTTCCAATGATTCTTAATTCCATATTTCACTCAAAAATTACCTTTTATTTAATTCTTTGCTTTTAACTAACAAACTATCTAATCCATAACTTATTTATACTAGAAGAGTTCTCAAAATGATATAAGGAGGTTTCTTAAAAATGGAANTTACACTACCAGAATTACCCTATGCATACAATGCATTGGAACCATATTATGACGAACAAACAGTACAGATACATCATGATAAACATCATGCAGGCTACGTGAAAGGACTTAACAATGCCATGAGTAAGTTGAAATCAGCGCGTGAATTAGGTGAGTTTGGATTAATCAAACATTGGGAACGTGAAATGGCGTTCCATGGTGCAGGTCATCATCTTCACACACTGTTCTGGGAGAACATGCGGCCTGGGAAAGAGGAAAATAAAGCGGAAGAGGCATTACTAGAAGCGATCGAGAAATGGTTTGGTAGTTGGGATGCGTTTGTTACACAATTCACAAAAGCGACAGCTGCCGTGGAAGGATCTGGTTGGGGTGTACTTGCCTCCTGTAAACATGGTTCATTACACGTCTTTCAGGTAGAGAAACACCAAGATGGCATGGTACCTGGATTGCAACCAATCATGGTTTGTGATGTGTGGGAGCATGCGTACTATCTCAAGTACCAAAACAGACGAGCGGAATGGATTCAGAACTTCATGAAGTTAGTTAATTGGGAAGATGTTGCAAAGAAGTATGAGAATGCGAAGAAAGAATAATTTTTATTTCTTAATTTATAAAAAAAAGAAATTTATGCACGCTTGAGCTTATGTACACCGATGCTGGGCGTTCGATCGTAATCAGTTCTATGATTTCTTCCAAGAATATCAAACGTTTTTCCTACTTTTCGAAGGTCAACGAGAACTTGATCTCCAACAGCTGTTCCTGCATGCTCTAAAAATCCATATGTACGCGTGATATCTGTCTTATTGCCATTTGCTTTTTCAAGTTTTGTGCCATCATATGGACGAACTCGCCGTATTGCAACGACACCCGTATCACCAGAAACGTGCGCACTAATTAACGGGATATCAAATCCACCCATTTTCTTAGAATGCCAATATCCAACTGTTCCTGGCGTAGATTCTGGCATTGTTTGATCAGATCCGCCAACAGAGCTAAATGCTTCTGTTTCAATGATAAGCGCTCTATCACCGTGATACTGAATCCATGATCCAACTAATCTATCAGCGACATCACTCGTTCTTCCTGCATATGGGTTGCTTAATTGTGCTTCACGTCTTCGAAAATCAACCACTCCTTCTATTGTTCTAAAAAAAGTTTCATAATCACCAATGGATAATGCCTCGCCAAGATTACTACCCGCATCCATATATCGTTCAGCTCCATGCCTTCCAATTTCGTCAATAAATATTCCAACACCTGGCTCGCTCATTCGTAACACATCCACTGCCGTTTCTAAATCACCCTTTTCAATTGCAGTAACAACACTTCTAAAATCACTTTCTGGAAATGCTCTTTGTAATAATCCACCTATTAATTTTCCTAATTCATCTGTCATTTTTTTCGTTGCCTCACAATAAGTTCTCGTGTAATTCTGTCATCATTCCTGAGGGAAAGTCCATTTATAAACATTTCCTCTA
>NZBO01000046.1 GCA_002686315.1 archaeon
ATGAGAATTGTACGATCATCTAGTGCAAATCCTTCCAGATTTTTACGTAGTATTTTCTTCGCATTATACTCCCTAATCTTCTTCCGTGCCATCAGTCCTTTTTCACGGTATGTTCTTTATATTAGTTATGTAAATGGAGTAAGGATTGTGTTTTCAGGAAGAGGAACAATTATAAATAAAAAAACATTTCTCTCCTTATTATATTCAAAAAGGTGATTCATATGAAAAAGATATTTATTATTGGTATTCTTATTATGGCAGTATTATTAGTTGGGTGTGGAACTGGTGATGCAATCTCCGATGAAGAGTTAGAACAAGAGTTATCTACATTAACAGCAGACGAGTTAGCATATGTCAATGCTGGGGATACCGCGTTAGCAGGACACGCGTTTAAAGACAAAAAGATTGAACCTGCGAAGAAGAAGGAATTGGATAAAGTTAGAAAAAATGTAAAAGCGAAACGTGCCAAGGATGTGAAGGAGAAGGGCGTTCTTGCTGCATGTGAAGATACGGATGGCGGACGGGATTATTTAGTAAAGGGAAAAGCGGGTGCTGGTGATAAAACGTTTATAGATGAATGTCAAACTGACGAGTATTTATTAGAATATGATTGTGGGTTTGAGGCGAACATTCCAAAACAAGATGAATGTGGGCATTCTGGACTTGGCGCATGTCGGTTTAGATGTGCAGATCTAGGTGCTAATTTTATGTGTAGCGAAGGTGCGTGTGTACAAAATGCAGTGCCAGAACCAGAACCAGTTCCTGAAGTTGATCAGGGTGACATTGAGTTCTGGGATGTTGAATATCCAAATGCACATGTAGAGATTTGGAATACAGGTGATCGCGAGGGTGAGCACATAGGTCACACTACTCATTTTATCAATGATCGTGAACTTTCAATTTTACCCAATGGGGAAGTAGTCACACCATTTCGAAGGGCCGAGTACGAACAATATTTGAACTTTCCTCGCGCAACCGGTTTGGCTACAGGCTATGTGAATTATGAAGAAAGTGATGATGATATCACGGATCTCCACCTGAAATTTCCAGATAATAGACAAATGTTTTGGTACCAGTTAGATTTTTTCGAGGCCGCTAAATCATCGTTAGAGGGACAAGTCATGGACGATTTTATTGGAAGGATGTTGAATATTCTTGGTGTTGAATACAAGATCGTTAAGGCGTGGCAATATGATGGAGGGGAATCTATCGAACTTCTTCTGATGACAGGGAAGGTTTCCGATACATTTGGAGAAGGAGAGGAAAAAGTGTTGCGTTTCAATGGAAATGAGTACGAAATACGGGTAGAAGAACTAAACAACGGTGTTGTCACTGCGAACGTGCAAGGTGAGGAATTACCTGGTCTTGAGTTAGGGGAGACCGTTAGATTAGTTGACGGGATAGAGTTTGGTGTTGTAGACCTTTCTGATGAAGGTGTTGAGCTTGTTCTTGGTGCATATGCTATTAGGATGCGGGACAGTAATTTTGCAGACCAAGAAAGTTCACACGAATTAAATGTCAATGGTGAAACAATTAATGGTGCAAAAGTCACAATTCGGGGGTATCTGTGGGAAGGGACAGCTAACATAGATTTACTGGAAGTCAACATGACGGCGCAAGATGATTACTTCTTACGTGAAGGAGAACGATTATCTGCTTATGTCGCGTTTGACGAACCTGAATTGTTGTTCGGCGAGAACTGGGATGTACAGTTTAGAGGATTGAGTGATGAAGCACTTTCACAAATTTCACTTGAGCCAACTAATGATGAGAAAGAATATCAGCTTACGTTTGAAAACACGGCAGGTGATGAAATCACGCTCCCTGTGTACTACGCTGCTGCTGATCGGTTTGGTGATGAAAATGACATTCTTCATGTTGATCCTGGCGTAATTGAAGATGAAGGATATTTCATCTTAAATGATGCTGACGATGGTACGTCAGTGACGCATGTTGTGCAGTATAAAGGTGCAGAGGTAGGAGCTCAGACTATAGTTTCGTTTAAAGTTATGGCTAGCGGTGAAACAATTGAACGAAATTTCGCAGATAACGAGGTGACACTGCGTTTAGCGAGAACGACATACACGTTTGGACCAGCAGAAGGTGAAAATGTTGAACAAGACGATTTCGCAGTTCAAGTAACAGATGCATCGGAAGGACCTGGGATGAATAACGTTCTCTGGGTTAACGGTGGTGGTAAAATAACAATTGCGAATGATGATGCGCATCGATTGACCTTAGAAACACCTGAAGGTGACTATGAAGTCTTTCGTGAAGATGTCCATCCTTCAGTGCTTGAAGAAGATCCTTTTGAGAATCTACCTCCAACACCAATCATCATTGTCATGCGTAATGAAGATGGAGATGTTCAAGCAGACGTGGAAGGTCTTGAATTGCGATCTCCAGATCAGGAAGATGACATGCGTTACGGGTACACGTCGTATGGTACACATGTTACTCATCATCATCCGGTTGATGAAAAAGCAGACACTGTTACTATTGAATACCCCGAAAATCAACGGTTTGCGCAAGTGAGAATCCTTGGAAATACGCAAACAGAATAATTTTTTTTCTATACTTTTTCTCGAAATCTATATAAACACCAATTCATTACTTTTTTAAAAATGAGGTTTTTTAAAATGAAAAAAATAATTTTAGTA
This sequence comes from archaeon, assembly GCA_002686315.1. Classification (GTDB taxonomy): domain Archaea; phylum Nanobdellota; class Nanobdellia; order Woesearchaeales; family GW2011-AR9; genus UBA11998. The sequence continues at coordinate 2,661 of NZBO01000046.1, forward strand.
AGTTTACTTGCGATTTCTCTTTTACTTTTGGTTGCATGCTCTCCTTCTGAGCCAGAATTAAGTGAAGAAGAGTTATCAGCAGAATTAAGTGATTTGGAAGCAGAGGATCCTGTTGCATACACAGATGCGACAACGGAAGGAGCTTTAGCGGGACAAGCGACAAAAAATCCCAAAACACGAAAAAAAGTTCAAAAAGTGAAAAAAGCACTCAAGAAAAAAACGATAAACAAATATTGTAGGTATCTTGGTGAAGGGACAATCGATTACGGTTATTTTGGTAAAAAGAGTGCAATAAAATATGGTCCAGAGTGTAAAGGAGAAACTGCCGTGTCGTATTCATGTGACAAAAAAACAAAAAATAGAATCGTAGACACAGATTCTTGTGAAAATGGTTGTTCAGATGGCAAATGTAATGCTGCAGCAGAAGCTGTTTGTGGAAATGGAGAAATGGAAGCAGGCGAATTTTGTGATGGTGCTATAGGTTGTAGTCAAGATTGTGAACCTCTTCCTGGCTTTGTGTGTAGTGTAGATGGATGTTACGGGGCCTTTGGTGATATCAATGATGATAATGTTGTTAACGCGGCAGATGGAGAATGTTACTCAGATGCATTTGCTCTTCTTGGGACTGGTCAAGCAGCTGAATGTGTTCGAAGTCCTACTGGAGTCTCAGACTTGAATTGTGATGGGGTTGTTGGCGATCTTGGTGATCATGAAGCAATGGTATCTTTCTTGTTAGAAGGAACATGGGGCGCTATTGATAGTAATAATGATGGTATTCCTAATTGTAAGATTCCTTGTATTGATAGCGATGATGGCAGGAATATGGGTATTAAAGGAATTACCACGGGTATGCTTCGTTCAAATGGTAGAGATGCCAATGGAAACCTTATAAGAGAAGGAGAAATTGGTACTCTTGAAGACCGATGTCGACCACAAGTTGATAATAGATCTTTGACACAATATTCTTGTCGAGATAATTTGGTCATATATACTCATGGTGCTTGTCATCATAACAGTAACACGACCTGTCAAGATGGTGCATGTGTAAGAGGCTAACTTTTTTCTTTTTTTTCTTTTTATTCTCTAGCTTCATAATCTTTATAACAATTCAATCCGAGAGATTCTACTGGTTTTGTTGAATATGCTGAGAGTGATGATGATGTAACGGATCTTTTCTTACAATTTGCAGATGGTAGATATTTCACAAATTACGTTTTGCAGTTTAATGAACCGTTAGAATCAGATGCGGAGGTACATCGCGTAGGAAATGGTTTCTCTGGCGGCATTTTTGAAGATTTGGAAGGTCAAATGATTGAAATGCTAGGTGTAGAATATGAGATTTTACAAGCTGGACTTCTCAATCAGCTTGATGATACTGCAGCAATCACGCTTGTTGCAGGAGTAAAACATACATTACAAGAAGGGCAAGAACAACAATTCCTTGTTAATGGTCATGAATATGACGTTGAAGTAGTTTCGGTTGGGGAGGATTCAGCAACTCTTCGAATAAATGGGAATAAGCATGTTTTCCAGAAAGGTATTGTCGGGTTTTTTCAAGTACCTAATGCAGAAAAAGTTTCAGTTTCAGAAATTTTGTTTCAAGATTATGCTGGCGGTGTTCATAGCGTCTCATTTTATCTTGGTTCAAAAATAATTAGTTTACTTGATTCCGACATCACCGATAATTCAGGTGATCAGGAGCTTAAGTCTGATCTTGAATCGATCGAAGGGACATTAGTAACCATTCAAGGAAGATTTGCTAATGATGATGTTTTCATTGAAGAAATTAGTGTTAAGATGGAAGCACAGGATGACTACTTTGTACCTCGAGGCGAACGATTATCGCAGAATCCTTCATTAGATGAACCAGGATTACTCTTTACAGAAAACTGGGATCTTATGTTTACGGGTATAACGGAAGAAAAGACGACTACGATCAGTGTTCTGCTAAGTGCAGATGAGTCTGGGTATGAAATGACATTTACGAACATCTTAGGTCAAGAAATTACTTTTCCTCTTGCGTATGCATCTGGTGGACAAAATTTGTTGTTTGGTGATCGGGATGATAGTTTGGTGTTAGAAAACCTTGAAATTGCAGATGAGCAGTACTTTATTCTTAACAGTGCGCGTCGTGGGGATTCGGTGACACATGTTGTTCAGTATAAGGGTGCAGATAACATGTTTAAAACAGGTCCTAAAGCGAAGTTTAGGATTCTGGCAAGTGGTAAGACTGTTGAGAGAGAGATTGCCTATAAAAATGGCCGTGCAAGTTTTACATTGAAACTTGGTGGGACGACGTACGAGATTGAGAGTCTTGGAAGTACAGAAGAAGATGATTTTAACATTCGTGTTGGTGGGGGGGTTGTAACATCACAAAGAAGAGGTAACATAATAGAAAACCGTTTGTTTGGATTTGGTGGTTCTAAGATTGTTCTTAAAGGTCCTTCTGAGCCGAATAATGGGGTAAACACTGTGGAATTTGATGTTACTTGGGCCAATCAAGCATATCAAACAAATCGTTTTGCGCATGTTTTTGGAGCGAGTATTACCGCGTCTGCTGGTGAAGTTGACTTTATTGAGCTGGAAGGTATCACTCTACACTCATCAGATAATGACGATGCAAATGCAAATGGGTGGTCATCTTATGGCGCATTTGTAACACATACATCTCCTAGTGGTGGTGCGGGAAGTGCAGACACCGTTACTATTGAATACCCCGAAAATCAACGGTTTGCGCAAGTGAGAATCCTTGGAAATACGCAAGCAGAATAATTTTTTTTCTTAACTTTTATATACTACCTCTCTTCTTAAAACAGCATGGCAATGTGTGAGATGTGTGGGTCTTCGACGAATTTAGTTACGGCAGAAGTTGAAGGAAGTCAAATGAAAGTCTGTCAAGGTTGTGCGAAGTATGGGACTGTACAAAAATCAGTGCATAGATCGACCTGGAAACCGAGGAAATCTGATCAACCGGAAATGCGCGTCGTCCGTAATTATGCGCAGTTAATTCGAACAGCGAGAGAAAGGAAAGGAATGAGTCAGGAAGACTTTGCGAAATCGTTGCAGGAGAAAGAATCCGTTATCCAGAAATGGGAATCAGGTACGATGAAACCGAGGTTAAACATTGCACGACAATTAGGTAAACTTCTTAATGTTAGATTGCTTGAAAATGATGAAAAGAAAGCGTTTGTACAAGAGAAAAAGAAAGTAGCGAGTGAATTAACGTTAGGTGATTTTATCAAAGTACGAAAAAGGAAGTGAGTGTTATAATTTGTTCATTCTTTCAGCTATTTCGTCCATTCTTTTTCTCATAGATTTTCTTCTATTTTTAATATGTCTTCTTAATTCATCAGCTTCTTTTTTCGATAAAAGTCCAGCTAAATCCAATAAAGAGGGTTTTTCCTTAGTCATAGTTCTATTCAAATGTATTGTATTCTTTAAACATTTCTCCACAAAATCATATCAACATTACAAGATACCACACACCAATTCCCAACAACATACCAAACACAACATCAATCCAATCATGTTTCTGTAAATGAATCCGTGAGTAGCCAGTCAATGCCGCAACGAAAAGTAATACTATTTTCCCACCAAAAGCAAGAAACGACATAAATGTAAGTGCAAGAAAGAAGGCTTTTGCCGCATGCAAACTCGGGAAAGATGACGCATCTATTTTTTCAAGAATGTTTGTATAAGATTGTTTCTTCGGTCTATTTTTGAAATACAACAGCCGAATGAGAACAACAGAAGCAAGCATGAGAACTAATCCTAAAAGAAGATGTATGAAGAGGGTAAGATTCCCGAGTACCAACACTAAGAGCAATAGTAACACATAGAACCCAAATCCCCCAAACACAGTGAGATCTCTCCAGGTATCATGCCAATATTTTGTTATTACACCCATACCATATCCTTATTGTGGATCTTAATAAACTTGTCTGTAAATTCCAGTTCCATTATGTTTATAAATAAATTTTTGTGAGAAAAAAATGGTTTTGAATGGTAGAACGAAAAAAAATAGCATATCTTGGCGTAGTGGGAGATTTATTTCATTACGGTCATTTGCAGTCTATTTTGTTCGCGAAAGGTATCGCTGACATCTGTGTCGTTGGCGTTATTACAGATGAAGGTGTTGCTTCGTATAGAGTCAAACCAATTGCTAATCTTAATGAACGATATGTAGTTATTGAAAATTTACGGTGCGTTGATCGTGTGATGGTGCAACAAACCCGTGATTATACAGAAAATTTGCAAAAGTTGCACATAGAACATCCTGATGCAGAAATAATTCTTGTGCATGGTGATGATCTAAAAGATGTACCGGGAGCAGCATATGTACGCTCAATTGGAGGTAGGTTAGCAACACATCCTTACTATGAACGATTATCAAACTTCAAAATCATGCAACAGATTCTTGATAGGAAAGATTCCGTGAAAGATATCGAGAAATTATCTACGTTAATTCAGAATCGGCAACACGTCAATGCAAAAGATCTTCGAAATAAAACGATCATTTCCACGAAAGCAAGTACGCTTGGCGCACTCAAACCACTTCTTACTAACTCAAAAATTGAAGAATTGTTTGCTTTTACTACAACTGACTGGAAAAATGGGAAAGAGAAAGTGCTTCAAACCATACAAGAAAAGTTTACTGGCAACATAGTCGTGCGTAGTTCTGCTATCAATGAAGATACGCTCGATACCAGCATGGCAGGATGTTTTGAAAGTGTCTTGAACGTCAGTGCTGCAGAAAAAAACGACATTGAAGATGCGATTGAAACGGTGTTGCATTCGTATAAATCAAAAGATGCGGAAAGTTCGTTCAATCAAGTGTTGATCCAGTCTCAAACAGAGAATGTAACAATGAGTGGTGTGATATTCACGCGAACCTTGGAACAAAATGCACCGTATTACGTTATTAATTATGATGACGCAACCGGAAGTACCGATTCCGTCACGTCAGGGAAAGAAAATAAGATGATTACCATTTCACGTTTTGCAACGAGGTTCCCAGACAAAATGGCGAATGTTATGCAGGCAGTGAAAGAAATTGAAGACATCATTCCTTATATTCCGTTAGATATCGAATTTGGTGTTTCAGAGGATAAGGTTGTTATTTTCCAAGTTCGGCCACTTGCGATAAATGTGCATAAAACCAACGTGGATGAGAAAGTGAAACAGAAAATTGAATCGTTGAAAGATAAATTTCAATTACTTGCAAAACCGCTCGATCATCTTGAAGGTGACGCAACATGTTTCGCTGACATGCCTGATTGGAATCCGGCAGAAATTATTGGTGATCATCCCAATCATCTTGATTATTCATTATATGATTACATTATTACCAATGCAGCGTGGCACAAGGCACGGACATCACAAGGATATTATAACGTTGCACCAGCCAAACTGGTTGAATTGTTTGGCACGAAACCGTACGTCAACGTACGTCATTCATTCAATTCATTCACGCCATCTACTATCTCTGAATCACTTCGTGCAAGATTAGTATCCTTCTACCTTGAAAAACTCACAAATAACCCACACTTGCAAGATAAAGTTGAGTTTGATGTGCTGTTCACGTGTTACGATTTTACGTTTAATGAGAAAGCGGAAGAGTTGATGAAAGCAGGATTTACACATGAAGAGGTACGTGAATTGAAACATGCACTTCTCACACTGACAAATAACCTTATTCATACTGCGAGTAGTTCGATAGAGGAGGATTTACGAAGTGTGATGGACCTTGAAATAGGAAGAAGATCGTTAATTGAGAGTCACACACCACAGCAATGTATTGATAACGCACGGAAATTACTTGATGAATGTAAAGAATTAGGCACGATTCAGTTCTCGCGTCTTGCACGACTGGGATTTATTGGGAAGATTATGTTACACAGTCTTGTCACAAAAAATGGTATATCGCAAGAGGTGTATGATAGTTTGTTTAATAGTGTCAAAACTGTCGCGACAGACATTAACGATGATTTTACAACATTATCAAAAGAGGATTTTATTACAAAATATTACCATCTCCGTCCTGGAACGTATGACATAACTAGTTTACGATATGAACAAAATCCTGGGCTCTTACAACGTAACATGAAGAGTGATGTGGCAAAAGAAGAGAGTCTTGTCCTTGACGAAATGACTCTTGCACGAATTTCAACAACATTACAGGAGCATGACATTACAGGAAATGCATCAACATTTATCACATTTTTCAGGAAGGCAACGGAAGCACGAGAATTGTCAAAGTTTGAATTTACGAAGAATTTGAGTGATGCACTGGAAGAAATTGCGAACGCAGGGGAGATGATGGGATTCACACGGAAAGAGATAGCCATGTTAGATGTGCAAGATATTCTTACTGCGAATGGTGATGTGCAGCAGATAACACAACAATGGAAAGAATTAATTCAAGCTCGGGAACATAAACGAGAAATCGATGATCAACTTGTCCTTAACTCAGTGATTGTAACGGAAGACGATTTTGACGTGATTGAACATTATAAGGCAAAACCTAATTTTATCACCCAAAAAATGATTGATAGTACCATCGTTCATATTGAAGATGTTGGAGAAGATATTCCCGATATTGAAGGATCAGTTGTGTTGATTGAAAATGGTGATCCTGGGTATGACTGGATTTTCACCCGTAAAATAGCGGGGTTAATTACCAAATATGGTGGAGTAGCCTCGCATATGTCCATTCGATGTGCGGAGTTTGGCATCCCTGCCGCCATTGGCTGTGGCGATCTTATTTTCAATACAGTTAAAAATGGCAGTCATGTTACACTTGATTGTAAACAGCAAAAAATAATTTCAAGGGATGAAAAATGAAAGGTGAGCAGCGCCAAATGAGGCGACGAGAAACTCGTAATAACGCCGTGCCCTGCTCATCAACAAAATGAGAAAAATGAAAGTTGCAATATCAATGAGGCAACATGTGGACGCACATGGAGGGGTAGTAGATAGATTTGAACATAGCTATGGAACGTATTTGCAGGAATGTGGGATTGTTGCTGTTCCCGTCTCTAATTCTACATCAGATGTTGCAGGATATTTGGATTCACTTGGTGTTGAGGGTGTGATCTTATCTGGCGGGAACGATATTGATACACGATTGTTTGGGATGGAATTACCAGATGGTGTGACGCCAGTTACTGAAAGAGATAGAGTTGAAAAAGCGATGCTTGAGTATGCAGTTTCTCATGGTTTACCGGTGTTAGGTATCTGTCGAGGGATGCAATATCTAAATGTGTTATATGGCGGGNAAGNACGTGATATTCGAAGTATGAATCATCCACCAAGACAAGATCATGGTGTTGTGTTTGAAGGGAAAGGGAGTGAGTTGTTTGGTTCTGAATCAACTGTGAATTCGTATCATAATTGGGGCATTCTTCCTGAAGATCTTAGTAAAAAGTTAAAGGTATTTGCCAAAAGTTCTGAAGGTATTATTGAAGGATTGTATCATGAATCACTGCCAATTGTAGGGGTAGAGTGGCATCCTGAACGGACGTCTCCTGATGAAGAATTGAATCGGAAGGTAATGAAGATGTTTATGGGAAAAGAAGGTCTTTGGCAATGAAAGCAATCATTCTCGCAGCGGGTATGGGAACAAGGTTAGGACACTACACAGAAAACCTTCCAAAATGCATGTTGCCGTTTAACGGACGACCGTTAATTGAGCAGCAAGTTGAAAACCTTCGTAAAGCAGGTATCACTGATATCACAATTGTCAAAGGATATATGCCTGAAAAAATAAATGTTCCAGGTACCAAAACATACATTAGCCACAATTACGCGACGACAAACATGGTTGAAACACTTTTTTGTGCTGAAGCAGAAATGGATGGCGGCGATGACGTTCTTGTTTGTTACGCAGACATCTTGTATGAACCACAAATTCTGCGTAAAATTATACGAAGCAAGGTTGACGTTGGCGTAACAGTAGATGAAGATTACTGGGACTACTGGTGTGCACGGGATGCAAACCCGGAATCAGACATGGAAAGTTTAGTGGTTGATCATGAGGGTGAAATCCTCTCGTTAGGAGATACCAAATGTAGCCGAAATGAAGCGAAGTTACGGTATGTTGGTTTGATTAAATTCTCCAAAGCAGGTCTTGCATCGTTACAAAAAGTGTACCATGAAAATCGTGAAAAATATTTCGATGTAGAAGGTCCTTGGTTACGTTCTAAATCATTCAAAAAAGCCTATATGACGTGCATGATTCAAGCAATTATCAATTCAGGACAAAAAGTCAAGCCTATCATCGTACATCGTGGCTGGTTAGAGTTTGATACCGTCGCGGATCTAGAAAATTATACGCGATGGCAGCAAGAAGGGACATTGCATAACTTTATTGATGTATGATGTGAAAAAATTATCATAGATATTTTCGTAGCACATCCACATCAACTGGTAATTCTGCGTCTAATGTATAAGGATCGCGAGTTGTTCTTTGTAATTGTGCATCGTGAATCACACCACCTTTCTCATACACACGTAGCTCAAATCCATGACCCATGCCATATTCACCACCAGCACGTTCGAACAATTCATTTCCATTCGTGCCATAATTACCTGTTAAGGCAGCGGTAATGGCTTCCATGTTCCATTGATGTGACGCACTAAGTACAACATCATGTCCAAGTAATACAGGAATAACGTCTCGCAATGCTCTCGTAACTACATTATCAGGATGTTCAGAACGTGGATCTTCCTCAAATCCTTTTTGTGCCATGAAACGGTATCCTTCAAAATCAGGATTGAAAGTTTTATCATATGCCAACGCAACTAATTCATTGCCGTCATCTAGTTCATCCCTCGAATTACGATATGGTGTTTCAGTAAGACCATGGAGAAGATGAAATTTTGTGTATCTATGTAACCCATTTGTTGAAAGACGAACTGTATCAGTTTCTCCCAAATTTTCCGTATCGATTCCAAGAATATCTCGAGCATAGGATCTACACATGCCTATAAAATTATGACGTGCCGTCTGTACCGCCCGTGAAAGAGGTGATGGAGCTACTACAACCGATCTAACATTAGGAGGGAAATTGAGCGTTTCACCAATTGATTCCGCAAGGACGTATTGATCTGCCAGCAAATGGACACCGTAATCTGGATGCATGCCATTACTTACAAATGCAGGTTTTCTCATTCCATCCGTAAAAAAGAGTGTGCCTACTAATAACGGTTCTCGTGCTTTGAGATGCCGTCGTACATGCCATACATGTTCATTCTTTTCTGTCATACATATTCATCTCCATAGAAAGACATAGAACAATTACTCCTTTATAAGAGTAACTGACGACAAAGACCACTCTTCCATAAACCTTTAAAAATGGAACAAAACCATTCCAGCTATGGATCATTTAACACAATTAGAGAGTGAGTCAATCTATATCATCAGAGAAGCCTATAAGAAATTTGATAACATGGCCATTCTCTGGAGTATGGGGAAAGATTCTACGTGTTTACTCTGGCTTGTGCGGAAAGCATTTTTCGGAAAGATTCCGTTTAAGGTCTTGCATGTTGACACAACCTTCAAATTCCCCGAAATGTATGAATTTAGATCTACATACGCGAAAGAATGGGATTTCAATTTACTTCTTCATACAAATCAAGATGCAATAGCAAAAGGTATCAATTACACAAACAACGACCCATTTACATGCTGCCATGAATTAAAAACAGTGGCGTTACAGCAAGCAGTAGAGAAACACAAATTTAACGGACTGATTGTCGGTATCAGAAGAGATGAGGAAGGTTCCAGGGCGAAAGAACGATATTTTTCTCCTCGAAACGAGGAATCAAAATGGGATTATAAAGATCAACCACCAGAATTTTGGGGACAATTCAATACCTCGTTCAAACCAGGCACACATGTTCGTGTTCATCCACTCCTACATTGGACGGAAGTTGATATTTGGCGTTATATTGAGAGAGAAAACATTCCGTCCTGTTCATTATATTTCTCCCAGAACGGGAAACGATATCGATCACTTGGATGTATGCCTATTACCACGCCTATCAACTCGAATGCAACCACCGTGAAACAAATTATTGAAGAATTGAAAGCCACGAAAGAAACGGAGCGAAGTGGGAGAAAACAAGATACCGCGAAAGAGTACGCGATGCAAAAGTTACGAAAAGAGGGATACATGTGAGAGAAAAGAAGAAACGATCTATCGCGAAAATGATTAGTTGGCGTATCATTGCAAGTTCCACCACGATAGTACTTGTCTATCTTGTCACGAACAGAGTTGACCTCTCTGTAGGTGTCGGGATGGCGGAAGCGCTCTTAAAGATGGCTTTTTATTATACACATGAACGGGGGTGGGACAAAATTGAGTGGGGACGAAAAGACTAAAGTTGTTATTGTAGGACATGTCGATCATGGAAAATCAACACTTATTGGACGGTTGTTATACGATTCCGGATCTTTACCACCGGAAAAACTTGCGAAAATTCAAGCGAAAGCGAGAGCACAAGCGAAAGAGGTAGAGTTTGCCTATGTACTTGACGCGCTTGAGGAAGAGCAGGAACAAAATGTCACCATTGACATTACACAAGTATTTTTCCAAACACCAAAACGAGAGTACGTTATCATTGATGCGCCAGGTCATAAAGAATTTATCAAAAATATGGTATGTGGCGCTGCCGCAGCAGATATCGCGGTTCTCTTGGTTGATGCCGAGGAAGGTGTTCAGGAACAAACACGACGTCATTCACAACTTCTCCAATTACTTGGTATCAAGAATGTACTTGTTGTCATTAACAAGATGGATTTGGTAGGATATGATCAAAATCGTTTCGCTGCCCTTTCACAAGACGTACGGAACTTACTTGAAAGATTAGATATTAACATCCACGACATCATTCCTGCAAGTGCCAAAACAGGGGAGAATGTTGTGCAACGCTCACCACATTTATCATGGCACCTCACCAATACATTTATCCAATCACTCGATTCATTTGAAAAACAACATAACACAAGCAACATATTACGCTTTCCAATCCAGGATGTGTACCGATTCGATTCGAGAAGAATACTTGCAGGAAAAGTAGAAAGTGGTATCCTTCGAGTAGGAGATAGAATTACATTTTCTCCGTCAAACAAATCAACAACGATAAAAACGATCGAATTATGGAATGATACGAATACCGAACCATTTAGACATCAAAGTATTGGTGTAACATTGGAAGATCCATTATTCATTGAACGAGGGGAGGTAGCGAGTCATCAAGATTCACTCCCTTTCATCTCAAACAAATTTGGCGCGACAGTATTTTGGATGAGTAAAAACGTGTTACAGAAAGGACAATCGCTCACCTTAAAACTTGCAACGCAAGATGTTCCCTGTACTGTTACAGAGATTAACAATGTGATTGATTCACAAACGTTGGAAAAATATCAAGGAAGAGAGATCATTAACCAGAACGATGTTGCGGAAATAACACTTCGTTGCGACAGGCCTATTGCCTTTGACGCGAACGTGCTCGCAACATCCAGATTTGTACTGGAACATGATTTCGCGATTTGTGGGGGCGGTATCATTAAAGAAAACACCTACCCCGACAGACGAGACTTTTTCCAGAACCGCGTGAAAAGCACCAACATTTTTTGGCAACATGGGGAGATTACAAAAGAACACCGTGAAACGTTAAACAACCACAAAGGTGCAACCATCTGGTTAACAGGGTTAAGTGGTGCGGGAAAATCAACCATCGCAAAAGAACTTGAGAAAAAATTACATGGAATGCAGATCCGAAGTTATATCTTAGATGGAGATAATATACGTCATACGTTAAATGCAGATCTTGGTTTCTCTGCGCAAGATCGTGTCGAGAACATTCGTCGCGTAGGTCATGTTGCGAGGCTTTTGAGTGATGCAGGTCTTATCGCGATTAGCGCATTCATTTCACCGTATGAACAGGATAGAGCTAAAATTCGTCATGGCAGTGATCAGTTCATTGAAGTACATGTTGATTGTCCACTTCAAGTCTGTCAAGAGAGAGATACAAAAGGGTTATACAAAAAAGCAATCGCAGGTGAAATTAGCAATTTTACAGGAATCAGTGCACCGTACGAGAAACCACGAAACCCGGACGTCTACGTGAACACCTCAACAATGACCGTAGAAGAGTGTGTTAATTCAGTTATGAATTATCTGCAATTGAAAGGAATTTTCTTATAGAAGGAAAATATCAACTATTGTGAGACGATGATACAGCGTCTCGGTCCTTTTTTTGAGTAGTAAGTCGTGTGTTCAGTTTCTCATTACGAATGTATTGTGTTATAAGTAATCGACATAACTCAATGAAAAATAGTACTGCATAAATCAGTAATGTATAATGTGCATATCCAAACAAGATACCCCAGAACATAAAATTGAACAGATATTCTAACCGCATAAACGCGAATGCGAAATGAAGTAGTCCCGTCTGATTTTGAAGGAGCGAGGATGAATAGACGTTCTCAATACCATGACGATGCACAGGATTTTTGTACCAGAAACTATTGATGGTAAGTGCTTTGTTAAGGAGGAAACTTACCACGGCAACACCACCTGCAATAAGGTATATTGGATTATGATGAATTCGATATACACCTACAGCAAGACATCCAAGCAAGAGTGGGTTAGCAAGATAATGCCCGATATAATCGAGATATTCTCCATTGATAGAAAAATTCTTGGTATACCTCGCCATGATTCCATCCGTACAATCAAGGACAAACATAAGTTGAAAGACAACAAGTGCAATAACCATCGTAAGGTAATGTCCTGTTGTGAGAAAGTATGCAGATACAAGTTGACCAAGAATCCAGATCACGGTAACTTGGTTTGGTGTAAGGCCAAGCCATAACAAGGGAATGGCAGGGTAGTACGCAAGTCTATCAACAAGACGGTACAAGAAATCTTTCCGTTTTCTGGATGCGGTTGCACGAAGTTCCTTAAGTGTCGGCATAAGGTCATTGCCACAAGAGTATTTATAAACGTTGTTAATCAGAGAATATAAAATGAATTTCCCAACTGAGATTGATACATCATTATCCCGCATCGCGACAGATGCAGCAATTCAGGCAGGAAAGGCCGTTATGGAGATCTACAACCGTGACTTCGTTGCGGAGCAAAAAAGTGACGGGAGCGTTATCACAGAAGCTGATGTGAAAAGTAACGAGATACTTGTGAAGATGTTATCTCCTACCGGTATCACAATTCTCTCGGAAGAGATAGAAGATTCTGAGGAACGACTGAATGAAGATCGTGTTTGGATCATTGACCCGTTAGATGGCACACGTGATTTTATTGGTAAAACTGGTGATTTTACGGTCATGATATCGCTCATTGAGAACGGAAAATCTGTGCTAGGCGTTATTTATGTCCCTGTTCATAATGATGTGTACGTGGCAACAAAAGGAAAGGGTACATGGCGATATAGTAACGAGCAATGGACCAGACTGTATATTACTCGAACAAAATCACTTCCAGAATCTATCGCCGTCGCGAGTCGAAACCATTTGTCCGATGCAGAGAAAGCGTTTCTTAGATACCTCAATATAACCCAGATTGAACGTCGAGGCAGTAGTTTGAAAGCAATCGATATTTGTGAAGGAAAAGCAGATATGTATATCACACTCACCAACAAAATCAAGCATTGGGATACCGCAGCAAGTTATTGTCTGATTACAGAAGCAGGTGGCGTTATGACTGACATGAACGGAAATGATGTTATCTATAACACGAAAGATGTGTGTCATACACATGGCGTTCTTATAACGACAACATCCGAGATGATACGAACAATTGCCACTAAATATAGAGAGTGGAACGCCCAGATTTCTGACGGAAGCACATCTGATTCTTCTTCCACAAACCTTTAAAAAGGTGAGAACGAAAGAGAAAAGATGAAAATTGCAATTGATATCTGGCATCCGTCCGACATTCATTTCTTCAAAAATTTCATGTCAATCATGGAAAAGAAAGGACATTCATTCTTAGTTACGTCACGAAAAAAAGATATCATTACCAATCTTCTTGATAGTTACGGTATTGCCCATACGGTTGCAAGTAGGAAAGGTGAAGGAGTTATCGGGTTATCACGAGAACTGCTTGAACATAATTATAAATTATTGAAGGCAGCACGAAAATTTAAACCAGACATTTTTCTCGCATTTGGGGGCATGAGTATTTCCCACGTTGGAACACTCCTTCGAAAACCGTCTATTAGTTTTTATGATACGGAACACGCAAAACTCATTAAGTTGGTAACACTGCCATTTATCACCAAAGTATGTACGCCGCAAAGTTACAGTGATGATTACGGGAAGAAACAAATTCGATTCAAGGCATATAAGGAGATGGCGCATCTTCTTCCACAGTATTACACACCTGATGACTCGATATTAGACGTGCTTGGCGTGCAAAAAGATGAACCCTATTTTTTACTACGATTCATTTCATGGAATGCAAGTCATGATATCGGTGTGAAGGGTCTTAGTGACAAGGCTAAGATACAACTTGTTCACCTCCTTGAGAAACATGGAAAAGTGTTCATTTCGGCAGAGGAGAATCAACTCGTCCCAGAATTACGGGGAAGAGCTCTTAGCATTGACCCGAAACGCTATTTTGACGTTATTTCCCATGCACAACTCGTGGTAACAGAGGGGGAAACAACAGCGACGGAAGCAGTCATTCTTGGTACGCCAGCAATTTATGCAAATCCGCTCTTGACAGGTGTGATGACGGAGCAAATAGAGAAATATGGTATTGTGGAACATATCACGAATGAAGAAAAATTACTCACACGAGTGAATGAGATGGTGCACGATGAGTCACTGCAAGAAAAATTGGACGTAAAACGAAAGATGTTATTACAGGATAAAATTGATCTCACACAATGGATGGTCGAGTATGTATCTAATTATCCGTTGAAAAAATCGAGGAAATCATCACGCAGCAAGTTTAGGCGCTTCTTGTGAATCTTCCTTTTTCTCTTCTTTTGCCTCTGCAACATGCTTCACAGGACTGAGAGGTTGTTCATGCGACCTCACACCGCGAATTTCTCCGATGGAGACCATGTTATCTCCACTGTTAACGGAATCCTTCTTCATTTTAAGTGCATTAACCATGGGAGATTTCCCAAAAAGGTTAAGAAC
>NZBO01000047.1 GCA_002686315.1 archaeon
TCGGAATGATAGTGTTAATATCACGATTAGGGTGGATCGAACTGCACCAACTGTGAGTTTAGCGAATACAACATTTTCAACGTATGATACGACGCCAAGTTTCACCTTTAACTTCACTGATGCAAGTATCAGTAGTAATTGTACTCTCTATTTGAATGGAAGTCATAACGCAAGCAATGGTGCAACACCAAATAACACGAATACAGTCTTAACAGCATCGACATTACAAATAACTCACTATACTGCGTCTATCAATTGTACTGATGGTTCAGGTCACACTGGAAATAGTACGAACATTACAACCATAATTCTGTTCCTTGATGAGGTGAACCCTAATATCACGTTTGTTACTCCTGCCAATGGCACGAATCTCAGTTCAGGATTGCAGGCTTTTAATGCGACTGCCAAAGATGAAACAGCATTTGACTCACTTCTGTTTGAAGTGAGTAACGGAACAAATTCATTTAACGTGACGGCAACAAACATCTCAGGTAATTGGAATACTAACATTAACATAAGCACATTAACCGAAGATCTACATACTGTCACTATTTTCGCGAACGATACACAAAATAATCGAAACGATAGCGAGTTCGTTCAAATTAAAGTAGATCGAACTGCACCGACTGTCACAACTATTAATTCTAGTTTTGGAACATCCGACAGTACTCCTTCCGTCTCCTTTAATTTCACTGACGCAAGTATCAGCAGTAATTGTTCCTTATACCTAAACGGGATCCATAATGCCAGTAATGATGCTACGGCAAATAACACCAACACAATTTTGACCGTTCCAAGCGCATTAAATGATGCACATTACATTACAACGGTTAACTGTACTGATAGTTCTTCTAATACCGGAAATAGTTCTGCTATTACGATTACTGTAGATACTGAGGGTCCGAATAGTAGTAACCTTGCACCAGCGTCCACTCTCATTGCAAATGTATCCGACGCGATTGAAGTGAGTATCAACATAAGTGATAACTTGGTAATAGACACAGTAACTGCTAATATCACTCATCCTAATGGCACTGTATTTAGTTTGTCATTATCTAACAGCACGGGTGCTGGAACGAAATTTAATGGTTCATTTACAGTTCCTGTTACAGCTAATGGTAATTTCAATATTACGTTTAGGTTTAATGACAGTGCAAATAATGTCAATACAACGTCAAAGATTGGGTTTACGATTAACTCTTCTGATACAGATGGCGATGGCATACCAAATGAAGTTGATACTATTATTGGAAATGAAACAAATATCACAAGTAGTGGTATCACAACACCAAACATAACTGTAGGAGGTCTTCATGTTAATAACACATTTACAGGCGTTGAGGAAGTTGCATTCTATGACGGTGCAACGAAACTGGTGAATTTCAGTCATAATTTCAGTGTGAATGGGTTAGATATGAGATTAGTTGAGATTACCGTAACTGCCACATCGGTTGTTGTGAATGTAAGTGATCAAGTAAATGTCTCATTTAACAAAACAATCTTGTTTGCAGATGATTCATTCGTTTCATTATGTGTGAAAGATGCGGAAATTGCATCAATTGATGGGATGTCTGATGGGTGTACGGGAGATAATGAAACAGATTTCACTGATTGTCTTGGAGGATCTCTGACAAGTAGTGCAATTAACTGTACGGACCTTGGAAGCACTCTTAAGATAGAAAATCTACGATATTCCGCAGTTCGAGGAACGCAGGCTGCTGCTGCTGCAGCTGCAGCTGAGGCTGCTTCTGGTAGCGGCGGTGGAGGCGGTGGAGGTGGTGGTAGTGCACTTCCAAAACCAAGCACTCCTGTAGAGCAACCATCCATCTCAGTACCACAAGAGAGAAGGCAAGAGAGAGAAGAAGAATCACCACAGAGATTTGTACGAGCACCTCAACCTGAAGAAGAGCAGGATGATCGTGATGCACTTGTTGGATTTGCAGGCAAGTTTGCGTTACACGAAGTTGTGGATGATCTTTCAATTATTTGGATTATTCTTATTGTGACGGTGTTACTTGCATCGCTTGTGTCACTTGCACTACGCCACCGCGGTCATGAACAAATTCCTGTACTGATTAAACGAAAGTATGACGAGAGGGTTCAAGAATATGAAGCGCAACGTCCTCGAACGCCATTAGATGACATCCAAGATGAATTGCGCGATTTGAAAAGTACTCCGGTGGAGAGACCAAAGATTCGAACAATCATTCATAAACGAGGATCTTCATCAGACACGACGCTTGGTAAAGAGAAGCGAAAGATACGTGAACTGCTTCGATTGAACAGAATCTTTACTAGAAAGAAGGGGCCGGTTGTACAACGTGAAGAAGTAATCCTTCCACGATTCAAAGGAAGAGTACTTCGATCTATCCTAAGAAGAAAATCGTCCGGCTACGCAGATGAATTGTTGAAACGGGAGCAACGTGAGATTGCGGAAGCGATGAATAAACCAATCCCTTCTCGTGTTCGGAAAGAGCAGGTATCTGTGACATTACCTAAACAGCACGGTCGATTCATTTCCCGTCTCTTTAGACGTGGTCGTGCGAAGCGTGGCACAGAATTAGATGCAGCACTAGCAGACATTAAGGAAAAATTAGCGGAACCACTTCCACGAAAAACAAGAAGGGAAGAATCTGTTGACGTTGATCTCCCTCAAATGAAAGGGAAAGTTAGGTCCACCATGCCGCGACGATCATCAATCTCGAAATCGAGGGAAGAACCAGTTGATATAGCTAGAACGATACGGTCATCCCCTCGGTCAAAAAGACGCACGGTGAAAGATGACTCAATTGAATCATTACAACAAGAAATCGCGGCGTTATCGGCGACACTTCCTACCAAAAGAACAAGAAAACGAAAGAAGAAATAATTATGTGTGCAGATACCAAAAAACAAGCGTTTCATTTTTTGTATCTAATTTCGCGAAATACATGCGTTCCAACTGCACAATCGTTCCTTCTTCTACGTCATTAAGTGCTGGTTCTCCATACCCTTTCATAACTGAATGGTCTTCTAATACAACTTCTACATCAACTAACTCCCCTACAGGAAGCCAATGAATAATCTTTCCTTTATTGTCTGCATTCTTATATTCCTCATAGTTTGCAGAGACAAATCTAAACTGACCATTTTCAACCGTGAAATTACAATAATCAATTAACCTATGCAATTTTCCTTCTTCTAATTTTTCTTTATCGTCATTTGAGATGTAGAGATCTTTCATTCCTTGTAAACTTCGTGTTCCCCGATCTTCAAAATCATCGTGTAGATTCATTTCTACTTTCTTCTCTGGCGCTCCATTAACCTCAATTTGTACTGGATCAATCACGACAAAATATCTATTTGCAATTGGATCAATGATTTCTTTGTTGAACGCGTTGATATGTTTCCAAAATTCATCTTTAGATACTGTTTTATCAGTTAAACTAAGGCCGATTTCCGCAGCCCACTTTCGGATTGCCGCTGCATAGTACCCTCGTCGTTTTAATGCTGGTAAGAAAGGAAGGCGAATATCATCCCATCCCGTATATTCTTGTTGTTCGATTTTCAGTCGTGTCTCGGAACTACTTATTTTCATTCCCTCGAAGTTGATTCGACCCCAATGCTGGTATTCGGGATGTGTCCAGGAAAAACAATCCATGATCATCGTTTCTTTCTTAGCGTTATCAGTATGGTCTTTTCCGTTTAAGACGTGCGTGACACCAAGATCATGATCGTCAATTGCAACAGCAAGTATCATTAATGGCCAGACACGTTGCTCTTTTCCCGTTTTGGGATGGATATGTTCATTAATTCGCATTAACGCAAAATCACGCATTGCAGGATTTTTATGTTTAATATCTGTTTTTAATCGTAGCACTGCTTCTCCTTCAACGTAGCCGTTAAACATCTTTGCATATCGAAGATGCTGCTCTTCTTTTCCTAATTCACGACACGGACATGCCTCTCCTTTGGCTTTCATTTCACGAAACGTGTCAGGATTGCAGGTGCACACATAGGCATTTCCTTGCCCCACTAACTTTTCTGCATAATCATAATACATTCCTAACCTGTCAGATTGTACTACGACTTGTGATACGTTATCATTACTGATCCATTTCCCATCTTGTGGAATTAAGTCATACGCTTTATCATAAATATTTTCAGGATTGGTATCTTCTATTCTCACGATAAATTTGCCGTTATACATATTTGCATACATCGCGTTTAATGCAGCACCATATGCATGTCCTATGTGTAAGGCTCCTGAGGGTGATGGTGCAATTCGAACGACAACCTTTCCTTTTTCTGCGTTTTTGAGTGGTTTTAATGGTCCTTTCACTTCTTTCTTTTTCTCGTGTAATAAATCTGGATTGAGATCTTGCAATTGTTTTGTCATTTCTTCCTTACTCAGATCTTTCGTCTCAAAAACAACAATTTCAATTTCTTTTAACACGCTAGGTACATCTTTCTTGAGTTCTGGATTGTTTCTAAGAACTAATCCAAGCACTGCTTTAGGATTCACAGATCCAAATTTGAGCCTGTTTTGAAGTACGAATGGGAGGATTTTTGATTTCATAAGAGAGAACAAAATAAGAACGCTTCTTAAATATTACCCTAAAACCGACCTTTCTCTACCAATCGTCGCATGACTTGCACAAACGTATCGGCTTCCCTATACAACTTCTCATACTCAACACCACCCACTTCCTCCACTTTCCGGTGCGTGATATTTTTACTTAATGTGTAGAATTTTCGCATTGTTGCGACATGTTTCTTATCTAATAATTTTTTGCGTACATAGACTTTCTCCAACATATCAGCGACATGTTCAGGTGTCGGGGGGATTTGGTTCGCGCGCATAAGAGCAGAATGTGCTGCATCGATAACTGACCAATATAAATCAAGTGTTGCTTGCAGGACGTGCCATCGTGAATTAAGAAGCGTCTTTGGCGCCCTTCCAAAATACCGCCAGATACTTTCTTCACTCGGACGAATCTTCCCTACTTGTAATAACCTTTGTAATGGATCAAAGAAACCTCGATCATATAAATGCACACCGTCTCGCAAAATGTTCACAACAACTGGATCACCATTCATAACATGTTCAAAGAATGTGGTGAAGGTCATACTTGTAACATGGAACCTATTCGTAATTTTATGCATCAAATTTTCCACGATTAACCGATATCCTTCCACAAGTGCGTCATCAATAACATACGTGGAATCATCTGTTATAACAAGAACGTCAATATCACTATGTGCTTTCCCTTCTTCCCGTGCAATACTGCCAAAGACAACCACGCCCATCACAAAATCATGTAACTCTTTTTGTAATCCGTCTGCGAATTTTCTTGCTAATGCAAGATCTTCACTCGCATACTTGTGCATATTTTTCGGTGGCCGACGTTCTACTCTAAACTCCATTCTTTTCCTTAATGAGCAAGAGTGGTTATTAAGACTTTGTAACTATTCTTGAGGAGTTTTTTCATTTTATGAATTGTGTTAGGTAGTAGAAGATAATAAAAAATATAAATCAATTTGTTTCCTGCAAACGTATGACACATTTTGGCAACTATGCAACTGCTTCTCAAATGGATGATCTTACCGTTCTGCAATTACAACCGTTAGATGTTGAATCATATCGGGAGGCGGAACGTGCTGGTGACAAAGCTGTTATGGATCGACTTGCGGCACCTTTTGTGCAGGGATGTTCAGAGCTTACGTTTGGTGCATTACACAGCAAGGAAGATGGCGTTTCAAAAATGAGGTGGGATGACGTAACACAGTTCTATGACCTCTTATTTTCTGTCCCGCCTGCGATTTTACGTGAATATGGTGGCGATAAAATATCGATGGGTTACATGGGACCTGGGAGTGAAACGATCGGGTCTCCCGAAATCTGGAAATCATCGTGGTATGATTCAGTTGAAGGACGAGAATTATTTGGCAAAGGGTATTGCCCAACAAAAAGACAGCGAATAGGATGGGTTGGCCAACGCTCTCTTTGTTTTGATGAAGAGATGCCTTTTCTACAATGGAGTGGATCCTGTGATCCTTTTACTACGGAAGAACATGAATTTTTTGAGTACGGATTTAAGAGACTTCTTCCTCATATTCGGCGGAAACAACAACGGCTAACAGAAGTTCCAATTCGTGTGTTATTGCGGTACTCGATGGGGATGGAAACAAGTACGATTGATCACGTCATGGATCAACTTACAACAAAGGTTGATGGACGAGTAGAATTGCCAGGCGTTCTTCGTGGTGTGATGTATCACACAGGCCTTTCTGCAGAGGTTGGTGATACGTTTACAAATTTTCATGCAGATAGTGGTCTTGGTGCCGCGGTGTACGCACGTTTGCTTACCCATAGACAATTTCCTCATAAAAAGCCAGAATTGCATGTGAAATTACCAGATGAATCTGTGGTAGGTGTGAATATTGAACCTGGCGCGTATTCGTGGAATACGGGTTGGTCGCTCATTAACCTCTTTCGCGCCTTAGAAGAAGAAGGATACAAAGGGAATGTTGCACCGGAACATGAATTACATGATCTTACGGAACATGCCGTCTTTAGACAAGTACGGGATGTGGAACGTCTCGGTATCATTCTGTTCCCACAAGGGAATTTGGATATGCGTGTTGGAGATAGAACTCTTCGTGAAATTCGGCAAGACCATATTAGCCAACATATTTGATACCAACACATTTATATACATCTCTCCTTCTTAATGACGTATGAAAAAGAGTGGTACCGTTATCTTAACTCTAGTTGTGGTAGTTCTATTTTCATTTACAGTCTATGCTCCGTCTGATACGAATCCTGATATTCAAGTGACGCTTGTTGAGCAATCACCTTCTCCCGTAGAGCCGGGACAAGTTGTCAATCTTCGATTTCAAATTGAGAACGATGCCGCTGCATCATCGAAAGATGTCATTGTTGAATTTAAGGAAACGTTCCCTTTTACCATTTACGGTGACACACTCAGCAAAAATATAGGGACATTACGAGCTGGATCAGATGTTGTCATTGTCGAGTTTCAGGTGAAAGTGGATGAAGATGCTGTCGAGAAAGACACGGAAGTCGTGTTGCAAGTACATCATGGAACAGGGTCTGCGTTATATGATAATGAGGAATTTACAGTCGACATTCAAACGCAAGATGCAGTATTAGACATTGTTTCTATCACAACAGATCCGCAGCAAATTCCACCTGGTGGAACGGGCGAGGTAACGTTTATCGTGAAAAATTTAGCGGATTCATTGCTACGTAATGTGAAATTTAACCTTGATTTTGATGATGACGATATCCCTTTAGCACCATTCAGTTCTTCTTCCGAGAAAATCTTGGATCAACTTAAATCTGATTTTCAGGATGCAATCAAATTCACGCTTATCGCTGATCCTGAAGCAACACCTGGATTGTATAAAGTTCCGCTCACGATAACGTATAACGATGAACGTGGGAACACGACCACGATTACTGATTTATTAGCAGTGAAGGTTGGTGACACACCTAAACTGAGAGTACATATTAAGCGAAGTACCGTCTTGGAAGATGGTGCACAAGGCAAAGTTACGTTAGAGTTAGCGAATGCAGGGACGACGGATGTGAAATTGGTTGAGTTAACGCTGCTCCCATCAGAAGAGTACCAATTAATCACGCCAAGTAATTATTTCTATATTGGAGATATTGACGCGGATGACACAGAAAGTGAAGAAATTCATCTTTATATCAAAAGTGGTGTGGATATGCTGACACTCCCAATCAAAGTGGCATACTATGACGCAAATAATCGTCCGTTACAGCAACAAGTGGAATTACCTTTACAGTTATATTCAAGCGGTGATTTGAAACGGTTCGGACTTGTTGAACGTAGCAGCGCCTTTATCTGGATTCTTCTTCTCCTTCTTGCTGGCGGAGGATATTGGTGGTATACGAAGAAGTATAAACCAAAAAAGAAGAAACGATGATTAAAGATTATTTTCGTTTGGCTCTTAGAAGTGCAAAACAACGTAAAATTCGTTCTTGGTTAACCATGCTTGGTATTTTTATAGGAATTGCCGCTGTCGTTGCGCTTATTTCGTTATCGCAAGGATTGAAAAGTGCTGTCGCCGAACAATTTGTCAGTTTGGGAAGTGATAAGATCGTTATACAAGCTACAGGGACAGGTTTTGGTCCTCCAGGGACAGGTGCCGTTACCCCATTAACAGAGAAAGAGAAAGATACTATAGAAGATACTGCCGGTGTTGATTTGGCAGTAGGAAGGTTGATACGAACAGTTAAAATGGAGTTTAAAGATGATATACGATACACGTTTGGAGTGACGATGCCGAAAGATCAGGATGAACGCGATCTTGTGATAGAAGCGAATGATTACCAAATTGCGCAAGGGAAGATGTTTGAACCGAATCAACTACGTAGCGTGGTTATTGGTCATAACATTGCTGTTGATTATTTTGATAAACCTGTTGAAGTACGGTCACGTATGAAGATTCAAGGTACCGTCTTTAAAGTGGCAGGTATCTTGAAAAAGTCAGGCAACCCACAGAAAGATAACACGGTTGTGATCCAGGCAGAAGCGTTACGTGAAATCTTAGGTCTTGGTGAAGTATTTGATATTATTCCTGCACGTATCTTACCTGGCGAAGATATTGAACTTGTCAGTGCACGTGTCGAGAAAGAGTTACGCAAAGTTCGCGATGTGGACGAAGGCGCCGAAGATTTTTCCGTGGAAACACCCGGACAATTACTAAGTACGTTAGATACTATCCTCAACATCATACAGGGTGTTCTTGTTGGCATCGCTGCTATTTCGTTAGTGGTTGGTGGGTTAGGTATCATGAATACGATGTACACAGCTGTCGTGGAGAGAACAAAAGAAATAGGTATCATGAAGGCAGTCGGTGCGAAACCTCGTGAGATACAGTTCTTATTTTTGATTGAATCTGGGTTCCTTGGTTTTTTTGGTGGACTTATTGGTGTTGCTATGGGATTTGGTATTAGTAAATTAGTTGAATTTGTGGCGTTTCAGGTATTTGGCTCATTTTTAATTCGCGCAAATTTTTCTGTGGTACTTCTTGCAGGTTCGTTGTTATTCGCATTTGCCATTGGTGCTGGTTCAGGATGGTTCCCGGCACGGCAAGCAGCGAAGTTACATCCTGTGGAGGCGATGCGGAAATGAGACCTTTTCAATCACTCGCAACGGAGGTTACGTTGTAAAATGAAAAAAGATTATATCACCATCCCACTTAAGGAAATTAGGCGCCGTAAGTTACGTAGTTGGCTTACCCTTATTGGTATCATCATTGGGATTGCGGCAGTTGTGTCCCTCATTACGTTAGGTAGCGGCTTGAAAAATGCGATTGAAGGCCAGTTTGCTGCGTTGGGGAACGATAAATTGTTTGTCTCGCCGAAAGGAAACACGTTTAGTCCAGGTTTAAGTATCGATGCTGTCTCGATAAATGATGATGATCTGAAAGTGGTTGAACGTGTACAAGGTGTACGGCGGGCAACGGGCTTTGCCACAACGACGGGAGAGGTTGAATTTAATGATATCTCTCGCTACTTTTTCGTGTGGGGACAATCGACAGATCCGGAAGATCGTGAATTAATTGGCGAATCACAGAATTACAAAATCGGTGTTGGTCGAGTGATGGAGAAAGGTGACGAAAACAAAGTTGTCCTTGGTTGGGAACATAGTCAAGATACACTGTTTGAAAAAGCGGTGGAGTTAGGGGATAACATTGTCGTGCAGGGGAAGAAATTGACAGTTATCGGATTTTTAGAAAAAATAGGATCACCTCCGGACGATCGTTCCGTGTCCATTGCGATTGACACGTATGAAGATTTGTTTGAGACGAAAGGTGAACTTGGATTACTTATCGTCCAAACTGAACCTGGCGAGGATATTGATGTCGTTGCAGATAGAGTACAAAAAGATCTACGTAAGGCACGCGGGTTAGCGGAAGGGAAGGAAGATTTTAACGTCGAGACGCCTCGGCAGTTAGGCGCCGCCTTTACGACTATTCTTGACATTTTACAGGTGGTCTTACTTGGCATTGCCGGAATCTCGCTTCTCGTTGGAGGGATTAACGTGATGAATACAATGTATACGTCTGTCTTAGAACGAACGAAACAAATTGGCGTGATGAAAGCGTTAGGGGCAAGGAATCGACATATTTTAACATTATTTGTCGTGGAATCAGGATTATATGGTCTTGGCGGTGGGATAATAGGTGCAATAATTGGTATTGGTTTTGCGAAAACGGTCGAGTTGTTGATGCAGACATTTGTAGGCCCTGCCTTTTTATCGATTTCGATTGATACGTCGCTTGTGCTAGGCACCTTAACGTTTTCGTTCGTTGTTGGCTGTCTTAGTGGCATCGCGCCTGCCAGGCAAGCATCTAAAATGAGTCCTGTTGATGCATTGCGGTATGAATAATTTATATAATAAAACTGAATAGAGAAATACAATGACAACAAAAATGCTTATTCAACTTAAAGATGTATGGAAAACCTATACGATGGGTGAGAATAAATTAGATGTCTTGAAAGGTATCAATTTAGATGTCCGCGAAGGTGATTTCATTGCGATTCTTGGTCCGTCCGGAAGCGGTAAAAGTACACTTATGAATCAAGTAGGTGCGTTAGACACACCAACAAAAGGGAAGATAATTCTTGCGGGAAGAGATATCGCAACGTTATCAGAATCTGATTTAGCAAAATTACGTGGACAAAAAATTGGGTTTGTCTTCCAGCAATTCAATTTAATTCCAACATTGACTGCACTTGAGAACGTCACACTTCCCGCTATTTTTCAAAACATGTCTGAGGAACAACGAATAAAGAGAGCGACCAAATTGTTAACGATGGTAGGTCTTGGTGACCGACTTCATCATAAACCAACAGAGTTATCTGGAGGACAGCAGCAACGTGTTGCGGTGGCACGATCGCTCATTAACAATCCTGGAATCATTCTTGCAGACGAGCCGACAGGGAACTTAGATTCCATTTCAGGGAAACAAGTTTTTGCGATGCTTGAAAAGTTGCATGCGGAAGATAAAAAGACGATTGTCCTTATCACGCATGATATTCATTTAGCAAAAACAGCACCAACGATCGTCTATCTGAAAGATGGTATCATTGAAAAAATAGAAAAGAATGGTAAACATCATCGTCCATAGGTCTTTTCTCGAGTATATCTGTTCCACTCGCTAAATCTTTATAAATCGTTTCCCGCTCTAAATGGTGGTAAAAGAGGAGGGTGATTGTGCATGGAACAGAAGCAATTAGATGAAATAGATGAATCATATTTTGGGGAAGAGTTTATCGATGAAGAAGAAATCAAAATCGAAGACGTAAAACCTAAGAAGAAAGCAGCGAAAAAAGCTACTAAAACAACGAAAACAACCAAAAAGGCGTTGCAGGAAGACGTTGTTATTTCTGAAGTCAAACCAGATGATGTCAAGGTTGAGATTATCGAAGATGAACCTGTCAAACCAGTGAAGGAAGATGGGAAGAAAGAAGATCTGAAAAAGGAAGAGTTGAAGAAAGAGACACCGAAAGAAGTTGTGAAACCAGTAGAGATGGAACCTGTGAAACCAATCGATCCGTGGGCGGACGATATGAAAGAGCAGGAAAGTAGCATGAGTGATGCAGGAACGTGGAAAGCGTTAACTGGCATTTTAATCGTGTTACTTATTTTATCGGTGTTCACAAGCGGATTTCAGTTTGGTGATACACCAGCAGCACGTAATGATGGGTTAACAATCGCACAAGCGGAGAAGCAAGTGCTTGCGTATGTGAACGCGAATTTACTACGGCCACCATTCAGTGCGGAAGTTGAAACATCTGCGGATCTTGGCAGTGTATTTCAAGTGCAACTTAATGTTGCAGGACAGAGTATTGATAGTTATTTAACGAAAGATGGTCAGTACTTCTTCCCGCAAGGATTTGACGTGGATGCACAACCTGCAACACCACCAGCTGGCGAGCCAGTTGTTGCACCGCCAGTTGAAGAGCCTGTTGTAACGCCTCCAGTTGAGGAGCCAGTTGTTGCACCGCCAGTTGAAGAACCTGTTGTAACACCTCCAGTTGAGGAGCCAGTTGTTGCACCGCCAGTTGAAGAACCTGTTGTAACGCCACCTGCAGCGAATGCGCAAGAAGTATCCGTTAGCTCGAGAAAATGGGTGTTCACACCAGATACGCTTCGTGTGAAAGCAGGTCAGCCAGTTGTGTTAACAGTCTTGCCAGATAACACGCAAGCATCGTTTGTGTTACCTGATTACACATTTTCAATTGAAGGGCAAGGTGTTTCACGGCAAATAACGCAACGTTCAACAATCGAGTTTACACCATCGCAACCAGGTATGTTCACATTTACGTGTGCAAGTTGTGAAGAATGGCGTGGTATGACGGGAACGTTAGTAGTTGAATAATTGTTTTAATTTTTCTTTTTTCTCTTATATATTTAAATAGGCCTTTGGCATTCTCTATTCTAAGATGGATGTAATAGGTGATATTGTGGGCAATTTTTGGTTTTTTCAAACGGAGAGTGTTGTTCCTTTATTTCAAGAGATTTCTGTTTGGATTGTGATTTTATTTGCAGGTCTGTTTGTTGTTGCAACAACTGTTAAGGTTATCATGCAAAAAAATGAACAGGCTATTCCTATTGGGTTGCTTTTGTTTCCTGTTACTATTATGGTTGCCTATGCGGTACTTTTGTTGTATGGGGATATGTTTGGATTTAATTTTGGCTCATTCTCTCTTAGCGAGATGTTTACACATGCTCTTAATTATTGGTGGGTTTTTCTGATATTTTGGCCCGTTGTTCTTCTTAAATTACCTCTTCAACTCATTGGAAAAAAAGGAGAGAGCGATAGTAATTCACTTGTTAGTTTCGTGTTTGCACCTTTCTATGAGGAAATCGCATTTCGGTATTTTGCTATTAACACATTATTTCTATTGACAAATTCGGTTGAAATTGCCTTATTTTTCTCTTCTATTGCATTTGCACTAATTCATCTCCCAAATAAGGATGGAGATAAATGGATTGGCCCAATCTCACTTAACCTTACATTTCTAAGTGGTCTTGTATTTGGCATCATTGCAATCCAATACGGATTGATTTTTGCGATCTTAGTTCATTCAGTAGCTAACGTTGCCGGAA
>NZBO01000048.1 GCA_002686315.1 archaeon
CGAAGACGACTATGTTTATACAACTGATTTAACACAATATTACCATCTGTATCACGTTTCAAATCAATCACAACACGGATTCCATCTTGATCCGACTCATCGTTAATATTCCGAATACCTGGAACAACTTTATTTCGCACTAACGCTGCTATTTGTAAAATAAGATCTTCCTTATTCACTTGGTACGGAATTTCGCTAATAATTATTTGTGTATCACTCACTTCAGAGACTGCTTTAAGTGTTACTTTCCCTCGTCCTTTTGTGTAGGCATGTAATAAACTACTACCACAACCAACTTCACCACCCGTTGGGAAATCGGGAGCAGGAATGATTTCCATTAATTCTTGCACTGTAATCTCAGGATTATCAATCGTTACAATAACCCCTGTACAGACTTCTGAGACGTTATGTGGAGGAATGTTGGTTGCCATTCCTACTGCAATACCTGACGAGCCGTTAATAAGCAAATTGGGAATCTTGGTTGGTAAAATGGATGGTTCTTGTAATGAACCGTCAAAGTTATCTTTAAAATCAACCGTATTTTTCTCGATGTCTTTTAACATATCTTCCGAGATTTTTTGTAATTTTGCTTCTGTATATCTCATGCTCGCCGCAGAATCGCCATCAATCGAACCAAAATTACCTTGTCCTTTTACTAGTGGATACCGGAGTGAGAATTCTTGCGCCATTCGAACCAGCGCGTCATACACAGAACTGTCACCATGTGGATGAAATTTACCTAAGCAATCCCCAACTATACGCGCGCATTTTTTGAACGATTTATTGTGAAACACGCCAAGCTCTTTCATTGAATAGAGAATTCGCCGATGAACCGGTTTAAGCCCGTCCCGTATTTCAGGAAGTGCCCTACCCACAATGACTGACATCACATAATTGATGTACGCGATCTTCATCTCTTCTTCAATAACACGAGGAATAATCTGGTCAAACTGTGGAGAATCAGCTGGTTCATGTGTATCTGTAGGACTCATTTTGTAACGGTTTTATACCCTCTTTTAAATAGTAATTTATCGACGATAAATATGTGTAATTAAGGGGTTCTAAAAGCTTTATAAAGATATCGGAAGTAATGTAGTTATTTCAGAGATCTTCCAAAAACTATATTTTTGATAGATATCAATATTTGAAAGGTTTTCCCAATAGATTTATAATAGAAATAGTCACAAAAATAGTCAATGAATCTCCTTTCAAGAATGGTTAGACCTGCATATCTCGCTATAACGTTAGTGGCAGCACCTTCTTTTGGAGAAATGCCTCCACCTGCAAAAACACGATGGACAGGACAGGATTTTGTAAATGCAGCACGATATCTTAAAGAGCAAGGAGGAGATATTGGGTATCTACGAAAAGATACGGTCATTTATAAGGTAGCAACCGAACAATATCCGGGAGACATAGCTTTTTGTAAAGGCAAGGCCTTACAGATTTTTTATAGTGTTAAAAAAGGAAAAAGTGTCAAAAGCGGAATGATTTTTGATTGTGACACAGATGGAAAAGTAGATAAGATTCATTCTAATTATTTTCTTCCACGAGGGAGTAGAGCTAGTTTTGAAGTATATATTAACAAACATAGCAGAGCAGGAAAACGATTTTTGAGAA
The DNA here is from genome assembly GCA_002686315.1 of archaeon. GTDB lineage: Archaea > Nanobdellota > Nanobdellia > Woesearchaeales > GW2011-AR9 > UBA11998. Next base: position 1,621 of record NZBO01000048.1, read on the forward strand.
AAACACGTGATTTTCCAGTTAAGGGAGTCGACTTTGGAAGACCTGACAAGAAACAAGCGTTTTACGAAAGAACATTGAAAGAAATGATACAACTTGCACGGAAGAAACCATAACACCCAAATTACAAGAGTATCATCATTTCTTTTTATATGTTATGATTTCTCGCTATAGAGCAGATCTATTTAAGGTTTATAAGATACTTCAATATAGAGTTTCAAATGATAGATGCAACCCCCTTTTCAAATATGAACGTGTTGGTGCTTGGTGCAGGATTTATTGGAATACAACAAGCACTCCACCTTGCAAGTTTAGGTGCGAACATCGATGCGGTCAAACGAAGTATGAGATCGAACGATCCTAATACTGAACTGATACAACGTGTAGATCAACAAGTGGAAATGATTCCTGGAGCAGGAAAAATCGCGTTACTTGCCGCACCAGGAGATAATCTTGAAGAACGTTGTATGCAGTTCGATGCTGCAACGGTTAATTTTGCGGGAAAATTTAGATATCAAAACATAGGAAAATACGACTTAGTTATTGAAGCGACAGATAATCCTGCAACGGTAGAACAACATCGTAGAATATTGGGAGATTTTCCAAGCATGGCGATTGCATTTAACGGTGGGGCGAAACTAGATCAAAGTCTTTTTCCGTTCTATGCGCCGATTGAAGGAACAGATATAGATAAAGATAAAGCACGTTTTAGTGAGGGCAACGCAACGTTGATGTCATGTAACTCGAACACTAGTGGACATGTGTACGCCGCCATGAGACGAGTTGATCCAAAATTATTGCAGATGATTACTCGTATTGAGACAGAATATCGACGACGAATGCACGATCCGTTCAGACCGAGCGAAAAAAATATTGCCAGGGCAAAAAAAGGAAGCTGGACGGAAGGATTATATCATGATGATGAACTTCTTGCGCTTCATAAGTCGCTTCAAAAAGTCAGAGATCGCACCGCCAGACGGCGATTACAAGAAGCAACCTATTTTCATGATCTACAAACGAGGATTACATTTGCGGAAGATGTTTCGGATCAGACAATTTACGCAATCAACGATGCATTTCACACGAATCCTCGAACCATTCTTGGGTATGTCACAGAGAGCGATCATGAAAGGCTCGCATTACGGGCAAGGGAAGCGGGTTTCGCACACGGGAATATACCTGGATGTATCGGGTATGCAGCAAGAGTATTTGAAGACGACCGGCCCGAAGAAAAACAGATAGCATTTCATATGCGTACAGCACAACAAGGGATTGTATGTCCAAACGCGTCAGGCTATGCCGCGATTCGCCTACTTGGTATGACGCCACAACAAGCATGCGAGATTGCTGATCAAGGATATCATGTTGGAACAAACAGGCCAGTACAAGTTAAAAATGGGTTAGAAATGTTACAAGAAAACATGCGGCATGAATCCACGCGAGAAGTTGCTTAGCTCTGCATTTCTTGCATTGCTGCCTTAATTTCATCTTTCCCAGAGTCTTCTTTCTCTTCAAGTTCAATAAGTCTCTCCACTTCCTCAGCTTCTTTCTCGGTTGCTTCAGCAGCGTCAAGAACATCTTTCGGCACAACTTTCAAGAATGCTTGCTTCGCTTCCTCGCTTGGAAGATCAAAATACGCAAAAAATTTAGATGTCAACTTAACTTTATAGGTTCGACCAAATCGTTCTTTCGCGATGAACCCTTGCTCTTGCAATAAACGCATATGTTCATATGCTGCAGGAGAACGTAATTTGATCACTTCCGATTGCACGATTGGATATTTCCAGGCAATGATCGCAAGTGTATCCATCAACGGCCTTTCAAGCTCAGTAGATGACACAATCGTACTTACAAGTGGCACGAATTGATCTTTCACTGTTAATTTCCACCCATCTTCTTTTTTCACGATATGTAATGAGTTTTGTTGTGCAGCGTATTTCTCTTGTAATGTTTCGACAACAGAATCAACTTCCGCACCACTATCTAACGAACATAAACTTGCAAGTCTCTCCGAGGTGATTTCTTTTCCTACCGCGAAGAGTACCGCTTCTACTTTTAATTGCGTTTCATCCATCGTCACGTCTTTTTAGTAAGGTAATATTTCCCTTCTTTTAAATCAATCGTTCCTTTATCAATAAAGAAATCAAGGAAATCAGCCAACTCATTCGTATCACGGATACCAGTAAACTTCCCTAACTCCTCGGCGCTCATTGGGCTTTTTGAAAGTAACATTAACACATAATTTCGTGTCAACGCTTTGGTGTTATGTTTCAATGCATCATTTTCCATTCGCATTTGCTTCGTTAACATATCAATTTGATGAAGTCGTGTTTGAAGATCATTCAAGAAATGAGACGTTGTAACGTCATCAAATACTAAACTTTTTGGAGAAATAACTTCGATAATGGACGGCATGTAATCAAAACAAAAAGAGACAATATGAGGTATTTCTCTTGCTTCGACTTCCAATTCTGCGAAAATTGCCCATAATTCTTGTTCACCGTCTTGCTTCTTGATATCGGCAAGTTCCTTTTTAAGAACGGTATACCGTTCATCGGCACCAATTTTCTCAAGATAGCCTTTCAACGCCGTTTCAACGTGTTCTTTGGGTTTTCCAATAACTTCAATTAACGTCCTGAAAACAATTTTGGGTTGTTCATCATCCATAACATCTAGAAAAGTGTTGTGTTTTTAAAGGTTATGAATGGAATAATTCAATGAGGAAAATAGATGGCACACGCAACACAACCATCCCCTGGTTACAAAAACTATATATAGAGGTAATGATACAATATCATAAATCGTGATTATACGAAAATACCGAGGTGGGAAAACCATGAAAAAATATTTAGTAACAATTGTCGGAATTCTCCTTGTGATTGGACTTCTTGGCTGTCAACAGGCAGCAGTACCGAGTGAACCTACAGCTCCCGTGGAAGTTCCAAGTGCACCAGCTCCGACACCAAGCGTGCCAGTTGACACGGCGCCAGTACCAGAAGCAGGACCGCAACCAGTTGCAACAACGCAAGTGAGTGTAGAAGGATGGGGAACATTTAATCCACCAAACATCGTCATTAGCGCTGGTGAAAGTGTAACATTTACCAATAACTTTGATAAACGGCTTGTAATCGTCACACAACCGCAAGGCGAAAAGTTCGGATTCGAGAACAGTCGAGCATTTAGTGTTGGAAAAACGTTCGAGAAAGTCTTCAATGAACCTGGCGTGTACACATTCGTAACACAAGCGTGGACAGAAGATTTTGGTGAAAAAGGAACAATTACCGTTCAATAGAATTTTATTTTTTTACTTTTTTTTCTGCATCTCGTACAAGAATAGCACCAGTTACAATTGACCAGATATAGCCAACAAAGATTCCTATTAGAAGTAACCACGTAACAAACATTGGAAGATCAGGAAAAGAAACAAAATGACTTAAAGCAGAAAGGAAAAAGGGTCCTACAACCAATACTAACTGGGTATATCCTTCTTTGTACCTCCTGCCATAAATTGAACCAAGACCAGGTAGAAAAAGGACATTTAACAAAAGCGCGATCACTGCTGTTCTCGTTGATATTGTTGTCATAGTTCCTTTTTTGATATGTACTTTGTAAAGATTCACTTCTTCCTCCACACTACAACACCAAGAAGAATTAAACTTAAGATTAAGACATATGGGATCATGTTAAACGCCTTTGTGCTGCTTGATTCATAGATAACAGCACCTGTTGAACTACTAAGTGGAGATCTTCTAAAGACAACATCCTCTTCTTGGTTATTCTCTTCACTTACTCCAACTACTCTAACAGATTCTTCCACTACGTTTACCTTTGGAGCCACAACAACAATTTTTTTTGTTAAATCCTTCGTCGTCTTCTGTCCATCTTTCCGTAATTTTATTTTAATGGAATATTCACCTTCCATCTCTTCGTCAAGTGGCAAAATAAAATCAAGCACCTTCGCCTCTTTTTCTGAGAGTGAAAACTGCTGCATCGAATCTTCTCGAGCACCTTCGGCACAGGAATAACACTTGCTTCCACGGTACACATACGCCCACAGATCATATAAATGAAATGCATCATCATTAACCACTTGTACCGAGAGAGGAAGATATCCTCCCGATTCAACTGTTGTGGGAAGACGCGTCACATCATACCTAAATCGCTGCTTTTTCTTTCTCTCTTTTCGATCTTCTTTGACATAGTCTAAATAATCTTTACAAATCTTTTTTGAAACTCCTTCCATACGAAATTCGTGCTCTTCATGCAACCCAAACGCTTCCACTACTAACGTAACTTTTCCATCATCAATCTTATTGTTACAATTTGCATCCATTTGAAGAGGAAGTGTTAGCGGATAATGTTTGAAGGGATCATGCACATTTACTTTCGTCGTTGCGGAAACACGTTCTCCTTCCTTTTCTACCCACATTTGCACCGCATGTTTTGTCTCATCACCTTTATACACATCTAATTTGACACGAACTTGCTCACCCCACCTCGCTTCCTCATCTTTGCCAAGGTAAAGCTGTTCAATTGAAAGAGAACTTGCAGATTCCTTATACTGTGGATTAATTGCAAAGAGTGTTTTGTACTCATTATCATCTACGCTCATATCCTCACACACCAACCCTTCAATCCAAAAATGTAATTGATAGACATCTTCTTTCAAATTGGGTGAATATTTCTTTGTATTTTTTGTGGTTATTTCTTTCTTTGTCCATGGTGTATACTCTTTAATGGTTCTTCCAAATAAATCCTCGATCTCTCCTTTCACGGTAATTTCTTGCGGCTCACCATGCTTACGCTGAACAGTAACCACAAATTCAAAATCATCTTTTTTGAAGATCGAATTAACTGTATCAATGGAAACCTCCCAGTCACACGAACTTGTGAAGACATTTTCTTTGCCAGGTGTGGGAATGGTCATACTCCACCCATCTTCAAATTTACTGAATGAATTTCCTTCAATTGCGTTACTGTATGTCATTTCATCAATCAAGACATTATCTGCAATTGGATAGCCAGAATAGAGACGGACAGCATCATTGTTTTTACTCAAATCAAAATCACCATCACCATTTCGGTAGATGATGACGTAGCAACCGCCACATAATTCGTTGGAGTTCGTATTTGTGTTCGTGATATACAATTCATGATCCTCGTCTGAATCATACAGAACAAGTTCGTTCAGCAAAATCGTGTCTTTCCCCGAATTATAGAGTTCTACCCACTCTCCTTCTGGTTTTACACGATCATCGCTGCCAAACGGATCTGGCATCACTTCTGTGATCTCGATGGGAGTATAATCATAACTTAGTTGGTAGTTACTATTCTGTGTACCTGGCGTTCCTTTTTCACGCAGACTTTCTTTCCATTGTCCCTTTTTATTTTTTTCAAGCGTTTTACTATTTTTTTTTGCATAGGTATCTTGATACGTTACCGTGTCTTCTTCATCAGCACAGCTAAATTCTATTTCACCGCCATTGTTAGAAAGACCTCTGCCAAACGACGTTTCAATAATTGGGATAGGAACACCATACACTTCTTCAAACGCTCCTTTATCCCGTACTATCACAAAATATGAATTTGCATCAATTGTGAGATTAGTATCTATTTCGTTGCCATTAAAAATGCAAGAGCTAAGATTTACGGTACTATCACCTGAAAACACTTCAACCCACTCATTCGATGAACCACCAATATCACTATCTGGTGCGTACATAATTTCCGTAATCTCAAAAGAACTTACAAGTGGGAGAATGAGTAAGAACATGACGAATGAAAACCACCTCATAAAAAAGCAAGAGCGTTGAGACATATATGTATTATGGTAATCTAGGGAAGTTTTCTTTTTTTGACTACTTTCGAGTGACAAATAAGCGAAAGGTTTATAAAGTAGAAAACCCCTCAAAATACTATGAAAAAGAGGCTTAAATTATCATATATAGTTGGACTTCTCATACTTCTTATAGCGAGTGTTACGTATGCACCAGGCATAGAAACGTTAGGAGATACGCCCTATACATTCGGGGCACATCGAGGTAGTTCCATCAACCACATAGAAAACACGACAGCAGCAATTCAAGAAGCTGTTGATAATGAGCAGTACAAATTCATTGAATTTGATATTCAATATACAAAGGATAAGCAGATCGTGGTATTCCACGATTTAACATTAAACAGATTACAAGATATCGATCGTGAAATTAGTGAATTAACGTACCAAGAACTTACAGACATTAGTGAATTTGAGATCCCATTATACCAAGACGTGATGGATATCATTGGAGCAAGTAAAGAAATTAATATTGAAATCAAATCACAAGGTAACCTTAAAGATGACATTGAACTCACTGATTATGTTATACAGGATGTAGAAGAACGAGGCATCAAAGACTCAATCATTATGAGCTCAATTTCGGCAGACGTTGTACAATATATTAGTAAGGCCTACCCGGAGGTTCCCGTTGGCAAGATTTATTGGATCATTCCATTAACATATTTTCCAACGCAGGATATGGTCCAGGATTTTTACGCAAATATCGAAGAAATGGGAGCTGATTACGTTATGATGCATGGCACAAATTTACGAATTTATGATAAATTGGCACATCTCAAACCAGAAGGAGTCGAGTTATGTTTTTGGTATTTTGACGACCGAATGTTTATTGTGAATTAAGCTTTCTAAGAGACCCACGAAGAACATGTTGTTCTGTTTTAGTTGAAATGACACCAAATGAACGCATAGTTACAAAATTATATGTAATTATAACAGAAAGACCATCATTTGCTAACCATGAAAATTGGGAAATTGTATCATTTATTTTTTGTAATGTATACTTCTGAATATCAGATCTCCCTTTGGCGAATCCGGCAATCCCGGTCCAGCGCAACATTGTGTCAGATATGAATTCAACGCGATATATCACTCCCGTATATGCTCCTTCAGTCCATTCGTGTTCAAATGTTGTTCCTACAAAATCTCTCATAAAACGTATTACAGAAGATCAATTATAAAAGTATCATACGAAAACCCAAAAATACCATTCCAGAGTACTAAACAATCTTTTTAAACGAATCTAATCTAAGTAACAGCATGGGATGGTTATTTGGAAAGAAAAAAGCACCGAAGGTTACGTTGCCACAAGGTCATCCAGCTGATGAAAAGGAATTGCGATTTCCGTCTGCATCACCTCATTCTCCAAAAGTAGTTGAACCCGCTCAGATGAAAAAAGCGGCAGGTATGAACAGACCAATGCCTAAACCTGCAGCATTACCAAAAGCAGAACCTAAATTGGTTCCGAAGCCAATGCCTTCTCCATTTAGTAAACAAAGAATGCCATCCCCACGTGTTCCCGTTATGGAAGCATCAATGGAAGGGCCACTCTATGTTAAAGTTGATGTCTACCAACGATTATTGGGAGAGATAGAAGATTTGAAGAAAGATCTCCGATCATTATCAGGTTTAAATAATAAATTACATATTTCAGAATATAACGAAGATGCGAGTTTCGCAAAATTACAAAAAATAATGAAAGTAGTTCACGACAAATTACGAGATGTTGATGAGCGGTTATTCAACATGGAGGGGAATTAAGATGGAGAGGATGCCAGTTTTTGTGAAAATTGATGATTATGACGATGTATTAGCGATGGTGCGAACTATTCGAAGTAAAATGGAGGATGCTAAAGGAACATTACAAAAAATACATGACTTAAAAAATGAGGAAGATCACCAGGTTGATTCATGGCAATCAACATTAACAGAAGTCGAGAAAAAAATTGATTTTATTGATCATTCTTTAAATGAACCAGAGCATATCTAAACAATGGCAAAAACCACACGATCACGTACTAAAACGTCCAGGAAAAGAGCCCATAAAGCACCTAAGGTAGAGAAATCGCCAATGTATATGGTACAGTTAAACCAACCTAAAATGGTTCGAAAAGACGTTCTTGAATCGTTACGTGACGTTATTATTTTTATGCAAGGATATGAAAAGTTTCGGCAAATGCAACAAGAAAAAGTCGCTTTGTTTGCACAATTGAAGGAAGACGTGAAAGAGTTACAGCGACTTATCAATACAGAACTTCATCATCACCTTCCCCCTGGTAAGTTAAGTGCAATACGAGCAGCAGATCAAAAGAAGAAAGACATGGCACCGGCGATGGAAATGCATGAACCAGCAGCAATGGGTGTTCAAGTTGTACCCGTGAAAGCAAACGTTGCTCCCGTACGAAAAGTACAAAACGATTTATCCGCATTAGATTCCCAGTTACGCGATATTGAAGGACAGTTGAAAGGATTGTGATAGTAGCCCCGTCGTGAGGTAGCTATTTCTGAAAGATTGTATGAAATGTAAGCCGAGCATGGCGAATAATTAATGAGGCGCCAGACTTGTGTGGGCAAGAATTGTCCATTTGCTCTTTATGACAATTCACCTGGCTATCATCACATTTTGAGTTAATTTTATAAAAGAGGAGAAGGCAATGTGTTTTGCGTGCGTGTGCCGGAGTGGTCAAACGGGATGGACTCAAAATCCATTGGCTTAGTGTCTACGCAGGTTCGAGCCCTGCCACGCACACTTTCTAATTTTCTGGCCATGCCCATTTAGCGCAAAGAGTTTCCAAAATTGTGCATTTAACCTCATCCGTAAACCGTCGTGATAATTGTCGGTTGGCGTGATTGACACCTTTTCCTAAATACGCGCCATAGACATTGATAGAGGATGGCCTAATATGCTGCTCCACAAAATGTGCTAACTCTCCCCAACACGATTCATAGCTCCCATTAATACCTGTTGGGAGAATACCGCCGCCAATGGTTTTAACGAGCAGTCGAGGTCCTTGCGGATTAGCTTCTGTTATTTTTTGAACTGTAAGATTCCAGTATGTCATATCTCCATCAGGATGATCATGGACACGAATTGTGGGAACAGTCACAATGATTGGATGAGGAGTACTATGAAGTCGTTCTTGAAGCCCCTCTAAATATGTAGCATCTTGCTCTTGCAATCCAAGGTCAGCTCGAACTTGATCATATACAGGTAAAAAAGGCGTCACAACATAATCTATCTCAGACGCTCCTACAAGATCACGTCCTGGAAACAAATAGATTCCTTGCACTGGTTCTGTTAATTCTGCCATAATATAACAAAAAAGGCCTTTTTTTAAGTAGTTTTAGACTCTTTTTATCATTTTCAGAAACCAGAGATTTTTTAAACAGATTCTCTTTCACAGCCACATGCCAATTGAAATATGTACCATCGGCGGTTTCAGTAGAACGGAAGGGAATTCTGTCGCGATTAAAGTTGATGATGAGGTTCTCTTGCTTGACATGGGTCTTGGCATGGAAGATTTCATTAAACATCAAGAAGATAGGGAAGATGTACGTGGAAAGTTAACATATAAAGAATTGCAAAGAGTGAATGCCGTTCCTAATTATGATCATATTAACGATTGGAAAGATCTTGTGATTGGTATTGTGCCAAGTCATGGCCATCTTGATCATGTGGGCGCAATTCCATTCGCAGCCACATTATTTCCAACAGCGCCTATCGTCTCAACACCATATACAATTGAAGTACTTCGAAGCATCTTATGGGATGAACATCTTGAATTGTCGAACGACATTATTACGGTACCTCTCAATAAAACACACAAATTTTCTGAGAAGATTTCAGTTGAATTTGTGAACGTCACACATTCAATCCCGCATACGGCAATTTTAGTCGTGCACACACCGTATGGGAAAGTTATGTATGCAAACGATTACAAATTCGATCGAACGCCTGTGTTAGGAAAGAAACCTAATTTTGAAAGATTGGCAGAATTGGAAGGAGTCGATATACTTATTATCAATTGTTTATACGCACACGCACATCGTAAATGTCCTTCTGAATCTGTTGCGAGAGAAATGTTAAAAGATGTCATGCTCAATCAGAATTGTGAGGACAGAGGTATGATCGTCACGACATTTTCATCTCATCTTGCACGATTGAAAAGTATCATTGAAATGGACAAGAAAATGAATCGAAAAATTGTCTTTATCGGGAGATCGTTAGATAAATATGTCCGTGCAGCCGAGAGGATAAATTTGGTCCATTTCACTGACGATATCATCATGGTACGTCACCGAGACAAGATTAACAAAATTTTCCGCAAAATGGAGAAAGATGGGCGGGAAAAATATCTTATTGTGTGTACAGGTCATCAAGGGGAGAAGCGGGCTGTTCTTAGTAGATTAATGCGAGGCGAGTTAGATTTCAAATTCCGTGATGGTGATATTGTCGTCTTTAGTTGTCGTGTCATTCCAGTTGAGGTTAATAAGGTGAACCGGGAGAGGTTAGAAAATGGATTACGCGCGAAGAACGTCCGTATTTTCAAAGATTTACACGTTTCGGGACATGCTGCCTTGGAAGATCATCGGGACATGCTTGAATTGGTCAAGCCGAAAAATATTATTCCAATCCACGCGGAGAATGAGAAGGCACAAATGCTTGCTGATTTCGCGAAAAAGATAGGGTTCAAAAAAACGTTCGTCGCGAAAGATGGAGAACGATTTTCATTCTGATTGTGAACGACAATATGTAAGAACTGCGTGATATGCTGCCTGTGTATTATCTGTTAGAAGCGCCCTGATAAATTGGTCTTGTCCAACTCTTCCATTCTCTAAATCTAATGAAAGAACATCTTCCAAGCGTCGACGTGGACCAACAGGAACACCTGCTTCTTCTAAGAATGCTCTGATTGAAGATGTTTCATACCAACGTACAAGTACTTTTGTATCTAGTTCTTCTTCTGGAGGATAATGAGACTCCAAATATGTAATGATAACTGCCTTCTCTGATTGACGCCTCGCCTGTTTTGCTTGTCCAGTCTGTTGATGTGTTGAATTTTTTATTTGTCCCAAACGTCCACTCCATAATCCGTATTGTACCATATGCTTTGTTTATAGTAATCCTCTTTTTTAAATTCTATGTGTATTTTCACACGAAAAATGCTAAAAGATTTATGTATAGACGTCAGTCCAAACAAAATCATGTATAAACCAGTCATGTCCTATTTTAAAAAAGATCTTTTTAAATTAATCCGAAACGAGTCAATCTCATCCTGATTGTGACTTACAGTATTGTAATAATTTTGTTAATGGAGAGTCTGGTCTTTTTCGATGATCGCTTGCACTCCTCACTGCACGCATGAAATTAGTTCTCCCAACCATATCACCATAATTTTCTAACTCACGATCGATCTTTCTCCTATATGGTCCAGTAACTTCTGCAAGATCTAAAAAGTCGTTAAGATGATCTCGTGAAAAACGTACTATCGTAACGCCTGCATCATGTTCCTTCTGCGCATCATATATCTCTTCAAGAAGTGCATATATTGTCTCGTCCTCACGCTCACCACGTGCAACCCGCTGCTTTGCTTCTCCATCCGGTTTCACGCGTGGTACTGAAATACCAAAATAAGGGCTATTTCTTGGCATTTGCTTCCCCTAGACAAAAATTATAGACTTCTTTATAAGGACCGTCTCGTCCTCTTCCACGTGCAAGTTCCGTACTATTTTTTTGCAGCATGAACACAAAATCAGTACGCGCGACGTACTCTCCCCTCTCAGCAAGATCATTATTTAATCTGCTTCGGCGCCATCCTTTCACATCAGCAGCATCCAGTAAGGTCACCAAATCAGATTTGGGATATCGATAAATCTCAATATTTCCTTCTTGCTCGATTATGGCTTCGTACCGTCCAAAATAGTCAAAAATAACCTCATTCGCACGTCGATCTTTAAGCTGTGCGGGAGCGCGTTTCCCAACACCAATACTATTTGCATACGTTGCATCATCAACAAGAGCCATCCTCTCCATGAAATCAACTAATATTTAAAGCTTCACACAACGCGACCACTTCACAACAATAATCTTTATATACTGATTATCTCGCGAAATTATAGGTAGAAAACATGAAATTAGTCTTAGCGGAACCACGATATTTTAAAGATAGTATCAGTATTATCTCCGATCTTGTGACGGAAGCAAAATTTAAAGTAACGCCAGACGGGTTAGAACTAGTTGCAATGGATCCTGCAAATGTTGCAATGGTTATTTTTAAACTTCTCAGTAGCTCATTCACGACATACGAAGTTCCGCAACCTGAAGAATTGGCGATTAATTTAAACAATTTGAAACAGATTTTACGACGAGCGAAAGGTGATGACGTTCTCTCATTGGAAACAACAGAAGATAGTAAACTGAAAATTCAAATGAAAAGTAACACAACACGTTCATTCTCCATTCCAACGTTAGAAATGGATGATAAAGACCAACGTGTGCCAGATTTACAATTTCCAATTGATATCCATACAACTGCAGCAGTATTACAGGAAGCTATTGAAGATGTCTCGGTTGTTGCGGAATCCGTTACTTTTTTAGGTGAAAAAGGTCTATTATCAGTGAAAGCGGAAGGTGACTTATCAAAAGCGTTCATTGAAATTAAAGCAGACGATGTTACCGCAATCAAAACAGAAAGTGATGAGAAGTTCAAATCAAAATATTCCCTTGAATATCTTAAAAAGATGATTTCTGGTGGCAAATTGACGGATGTTGTAAGCCTTCAGTTTAACACTGATTACCCCATGAAATTGGAGTATAAAGTTGTGGATCGTTTATCACTTAGTTTCATTCTTGCACCACGAGTTGATAATGATTAAAGATGGTTGCCGATATTGTGTATTCTGCATGGGCGGCGTCAGAAGCGCGAGTTAAAACAGGTATGTTCTTAGATAATCTTCATGGAAACCTACGACCGGAATATTCACGACCTGCAACACCTGCATTAGATGAACATGTCGAAAAATTTGTGTGGCAAGCATTAATGTTATCACATATTGCAAAAGGACATAGTTTTTCATATAATGAATCAGGAGTTGTGAACACTGCAACAAGGTTAGGTGCTGCAACCCATTACCTTGAAAAAATAAATCCAACAAATAGAGGAGCCTTCTATGGATCTCTTGCAGAGCTTCCAATAACTGACATGTTTGGAGTAGATGATTGCGATGATATTAATGCCCTACGATATGCACTGGATGGTCTTGAACAAAATTGCACAGTCCAAAATAGATGGATGGAATTTGCATTAGACTGTATTCGAGGTGGTTATCCTTGGGAAAGGTATGGTATGAGAAGAGATAGTTATAGTGACCTTCTCGCAGATAGTATTTCTCCTAATATTGATGTGAATTTTTCTGAGATTAGTTCTTCTGCTAAACAACAAGAAGAATTTGATGAACGTTTTAGACAAGTTAGTAAACACCTTGGACGATTGTATTGTGGAGAAGTATTTACACAAGATATGATGCGAGATATTAGAAAACTAGGTGGAATTGAGTTTGCAATAGGTCTTGGAGCACATCTTGCTGTGCAGGATACAACTGCAAAAATACAAAGAGTAGGAAGAGACGCCGTAAGCCGAGTAAGAAAGAGGTTTGGTCTAGGAAGATCATAAGATTATTCTTCAACTTTAATAATACGAACGGGACAATCTTTCGCTGCTTTCTTATTTTTCTCAAGATCTAACATTGTGATTTCAGTAACGAACACACCGTTCTTGTTCTTCGCACCGTGTAAATCAGATTTTCCATCATGTTTGTTAATGTTCCAAAATGACGGAGCATGTTCAACACATGAATTACACCCAATACATTTATTCCGATAATGAATTATTTTTGGCATTTTGCAACATCAATTAGTTTGAAAAATTTATCATTTTTGCGAACTTTTGTTGGAACTTTAATAGTAATGATATCGCCTTTCACTGCCTTTACTACAGTACCATCATCTGTATGAATTTCTTCTACAGTAGCACGAACAACACCCGTCGTAGGCCCAGTTACAAGTAATGTATCACCTGTTGTAATTTCGCCAGTTTCAAGGTGAAATTCTCCTACTTCTTTCTGGTTGTAATAATTAGTGATTCGACCAAGATACTGTTTTTCTTCTGTTGCGTGACTTCCGTATTTCCCCGACCACTCCCCTAATTGTTTACCTAGATAATAGCCCCCGTGCCAGAATCCTCTGTTAAAAACAGATTCAAGTTTCGTTGTCCACACTGCAATTTTTTCAGGTGTGTATGTATTATCATAATAACTCTCAACTGCTTCCTTATAACACCGCACAACAGTATCAACATATTCAGGTGCTCTTCCTCTCCCTTCAATCTTAAAGACTGAGACGCCTGCGTCAATTAATTTGTCAATAAATCCAATCGTGCACAAATCTTTCGGCGACATGATATATTTATTCTCAACACGTAACTCATCACCTGTTTCATCATCAATTAATTTGTAGGATCTCCTACAATTTTGAAGGCATACACCTCTATTTGCAGACGAGTTATAGGTCGCCAAACTCATATAACATTTCCCTGAGATGGCAACACAAAGCGCGCCATGTACAAATATTTCAATTTGAATTAACTCGCCTTTTGGTCCTCTAATATCTTCTTCCTTAATCTGATTCGTGATAGATTCAATTTGTTTCAATGTCAATTCTCGTGCAAGCACGATGACATCCGAGAATTGTGCATAGAACTTCACAGCTTCCATATTTGTAATGTTAGTTTGCGTGGACATATGGACTTCTAAGCCGATAGAGCGAGCATATTGTAGGGCTGCGATATCTGACAGAATTACTGCAGTCAAACCAGCTTCCTTCGCGGTATCACATATCGTCTTCATTAACGTGATATCATGATCATACATAACAGTGTTAAGAGTAAGGTATGTTTTGACATCTTTTTCCTGGCAAATTTTGACAATTTCTTTCAAATCTTCTGTTGTAAAATTGTTCGCAGCTCTCGCTCGCATATTTAACTGTTCAATCCCAAAATAGACAGAATCTGCACCAGCGTTGATTGCAGCATGAAGTGCTTCAAAACTTCCAACTGGGGCCATTATTTCGATCTTTTTATTCATAGAAAGACAAAAAAGGGCTTTTTTTATAAGAATTGCTTGCATTTTGGCCTGAATAAAAAATAAAGAAGAATAGTTTAAAAAACACCATCACAAAATAATAGCCATGGAGCAAAATAAACATCACTCGTACAATACAAAAGAACTACCAAAAGGATGCCAGTATTGTGTAAAAGGAGAGAAAGTAGTATTATTTGTGACAGGGAAATGTCCCCGAAAATGTTACTTCTGTCCTGTTTCTGACCACAAATTTGGAAATGATGTTATCTATGCTAATGAGCGAGATGTGAAATCGTTTGATGATATTGTGAAGGAAGCAAAAGTCATGGATGCAAAAGGTGCAGGTATCACAGGCGGTGATCCGTTAATGAAGTTGGAAAGGACGTGCGAGTATATTACAAAATTGAAAGAAATGTTTGGCAAGGAATTTCATATACATCTTTATACATCACTTAATCTAGTGACAGAAAAAACATTACAGCAATTGTATGACGCTGGATTAGATGAAATTAGGTTCCATTTTGATTTAGATGATACAAAATTCTGGGATCGTGTAACACTTGCACGAAAACATGACTGGGATGTTGGTGTTGAGATACCATGTATTCCAAATAAAGAGAAAGAAATGAGAGAGATGATTGATTTCATCCATGATAAGGTGCAATTTGTCAATTTGAACGAGTTAGAAGTAGCGGATAACGAACTTTCAAAACTGAACGAAATGGGATATAAAGTAAAAGACCGGTTAAGTTATGGTGTACAAGATTCTGTACAAGCAGGTGTTCGTCTCATCCAGTATGGGAAAGAAAAAGGATATTCTCTTGGTATCCATCTATGTACGGCAAAATTGAAAGATTCCGTGCAGTTAGCAAATAGACTGCAGCGAGAAGCGGAAGGAATGAAAAAACCGTTTGATCTCGTTGATTCTGAAGGTATGTTAACACGAGGGGCAGTGTATTTACCTGAATTATGTCCAGGATTTGGATATAGAGAAAAATTAAAAGAAATTGATAGCCCCATTATGGAGAAGTTAGAAAAATTGTATGATGAAATTAAAGAAGATTGTCAATTACAAGAGAACGAGTTATTTCTTGATAGAAAAAAACCTCGTCTTTTATTATCAGTAAAGAACACCAAACTCTACAAAGAGATCCTTAAAGAGATGGGTTTGAAGGTAGCGATCGTGACTGAATATCCAACAGCAGACCAGTTAGAGATGGAAGTTGAGTTTTTGTGACTTTTTTTCATAAACTTTTATCACTATCTTTTGGATTGTTAAATTTGGCAAGATATGGCCCTAATTTATCCTTCATTTCTTGTTTATATTCCTCACTAATATCTAATGCATTAATTTCTTTATCCCAATTAATATCGGGAAGTTCCGTGAGGTTGCTAATGAAAAATCTATCTTTTTCAATTAATGATGTAACTAAATGAGATTTCTTTGTCCCAAACTGTTTTGTTGCGGGAAATTTTGTGATAGCACTTGCTCCTGCCTTCATCAAATATCCTACTTCTTCAGATCGTCTAAGATTTGTTCCTGCTATAATCTCTAACTGAGGAAACCTGATCCGTAATCGTGCAATCCATTGAACATAATAATCAACAGATGGACCTTCTTTAAATTCCAAACCAGGAACTGGTTTTAGTGCATATATTGTTACTCTATCTAAAGAATGTTTTTCAACAAAATCAAACAAATATTTCATATCTTCAATCGTATCTCCCAAACCAACAATAACTGCAATGCTTTTCTTGAAACCATTCAAATTAGAAAACATTTTATCATATGGAGCGATTGGTTTGCTTGGACACACTTCATCATGTAACGTTGGATGCAACGTTTCCATTGAACCGCAAATCCCCTTAACGTAAGGGCGTAATTGTTCTAAATGATTCTCAGACAATACACCTAGATTTAACCATATCTTTTCGCCATATACTGCCGAAATATTCTTTGAAAATTCTAGAAGTTGCGGAAAAGGCATAATTCCATATCCGCCTGTAAGAAACTCAATTCTCCATTTAAATAAACGGCAGAAGAGAGCTTCCAATAAGACTGAACCCATTGACCTCTTAGATCCTTTAGGATGTTGAATTTTATGTTTCTGTGTCGTTCTAAAACAAAACGTACAATCTCCTAACGAACAATACCAACTTAAAAAAATACATCGCCCATACCACGTTCTCCCGCTATGATTCTGGCTATATACTTGTGAAGCCGTTTCCAACAATTTTGCTGTTTCTTTCGATATGTTAATATCTTGGACATGTACAAACTTGGATGCATCATAGACTTGTTTCATTCTAGTCCATTTTAAGTGGATTTTTATAAATATTTGGAAGAAATTTAAGACAAAGAAATATCTTCCTCAACGTAACCTTTAAGTACCTCAAAAATTTACTTGTTCTAAAGAGGTGATAGTATTGGCAGCAAAAAAGAAAAAACGTTCTAGTCAAAAGGTCCCTAAAAAAATGTCTAAGAAAGGATCCGTTAGCGCATTTGCAAAACGATCATGGGCAGAATGGATTCTTCGTATAGGTATCGCAGGTGAATTTCTGGGACATGGTGTGTTTGCATTACAAGTAAAACAAGGATGGTTACCATATTTTGCATCTGTTGGAATTGGAGAAGCAACAGCAACAACACTTCTCCCGCTAATTGGAATCATGGATATCGCGGTTGCGTTAATCGTCTTACTTAGACCATGGAAAGTTGTACTTGCATGGGCAGCAGTATGGGGATTTTGGACAGCGTTAATGAGACCAATCGCAGGTCAACCAATTTGGGATTTCATTGAGAGATGGGCGAACTTTGCAGCACCATTAGCGTTGTTAGCAATTCAAGGATGGCCGAAGAAAGTAAAAGATTGGTTTAAAGTGTAATTTTTTTTATTTTTTCTTATTTTAATATAACAATATTTGTCATACCTCTTCGTTTTCGTTCAAGGATCCCCATCCCTTCCATTTTATCAAGGAGACGTGTTATTTTCACTTTACTTAATTCTAATTTTTTGACTAAATCACTTTGGTAACACGATCCGTTATGTTCTGTTAAAATCGCATGGATTTGTTTTTCTTCATGATTCAATTTTGTGAGATCTGTCTCTTTTCCGCTCGTTTCGTTTTGCGTGGTTGTTAGAATTTTCTGAGATGCCACTATGAGATAAATGCCACTTCCAAGAACCAAGAAACTAATACCAAAAGAGAAGATAAGCAACCACGGAATAGGACTTGTATGTGCTGGGCACTCCGCCATTTGCAATGAAGGATCTGCATTAACTGCTTCACATAAAAACACAGCTTGTGAATCGAAATTAAGTTTCACAAATGCAAGAATAATAATTAAGATTACTGCAACGATAATGAGTCCGATTCCAATTGTTTTTTGATTAAATTCCATTATTTTTGCATATTAATACTTTATTTTTAAGTAATTTGTAATCTCTTTTTTCTAAACACTATCAATGACATTTCGTGATTTTTCATCAACTGTGGATGTAATTTTTGCCAATTCGTCGTTGTGTATCATACTCATTGCAACAGAAGGAATGATTGAAGATACAAAAAGGTTTCCTTTATCTTCATAAATTATAACGTTACATGGTAATAACAACCTCACATTTTTAAGAAGGTTCTTGCGCCATCTACTATACAACAATTTCTCTACTGGCCACTCCAAGATGTTATACAAAGATGCAAATCTGTTGTACCTCTTCGTTACTTGTGAAAAAGTGAGATTCATGGTTTTTTGTGATGTTGACAAGCACATTCAAATGCTGGGTTCACCTGCAACATGTCTCCTTCCTTAATCAATTTACCTTTAGTAACAAAAACAGAAAGTAATTGAGGGAGAGTAAACAAGGATCCATGACAGTTCTCAAATTTTGCTCCCTTAAGATCTCCAAACATATTTTCAAAATATTCTTCAACTTCTTTCACTTCAAAAGAATTTTCTTTGTAGTGCTCTTTTATCTGTCAATTAAAAATAAGTTGAGCGGGACCACCAGTCAATAGAACTGGTGGCATGTAATCCCCGCTCAAAAATTAATAAGCACTGAGCATGGTTTGTCCCGCATCTGCATACTTCTGCTTATCCAAATAGCACATGTAAAAGTCCATGTCATTGACACTTCGAATATCAGACGCAGGATTCCAAAGACCAGAACCCCAGAATTTAGTCTTCTTTAGCCAAGGAATCATGCCGAGAAGTTTCCTTCCGACATATCCTTTTATCTTCTTAGCAATCTCTGGTCGACTGTATAAGCCCATATCAATGATCATGTGAACATGATCAGAATCGAAAGCAAGCTTTCGACAATTGATTTCGTATTTGTCAAATGCTTGGTACAAGAGTGCATTCGCTAATTCTCGGACACCGAGAATATCGAATATCCTGTGACAATATTTCACTTTGAATGTTGCCATGACTCATACTTCGCCGACGGCAGAGCTATACCTAGTTGGATTTAATTTTTTCATGTTATCACCTTTAAATGTTTTTTAGAAGATAGCTCACGCTATCGAAATGTTTTTATTTGAAGAAGATCATAGCTCTCTACAGGTTGTATAAGCCATTAACGCTATACGAATAGTGTCCAAATGGCGTTTAATGCTTTGGGTCTTCTTCAGTAATGGGGGAGACCCTTTTCTTCTTAAGAATTGTTATACACCCCTGGTCAACGCTACGCTATAGACCAGGAGAAAGCACAGCTTCTAAACACTTCTTTTGCTTTTATTGTTTGCATCATTTTTTGCTCTACGATATTACTTTGTAATCGCCCAACTCTTCAATTTCTTTCTTCAATTTTCCAACATCGAAACCTTCAGCATGTTCAATCACAACTTTTCCAGATGCCACATCAACCATACAGGATGTTATGTCTGAAAAATCTTCAGCTACGTCTTTCACTAACGCTTCACAGGATTTGCAATGAAATCCTTTTACTGTAAATTCTGTCTTCATTTTATATCACCTCGAATGTTCCCGGTCCAGCCATTCCCATTGAACAACTAAACATAATCTTCCCTTTTTTGGTGGGAGTAAATGATATTGTTTTGATGCCATTTGGAGGAAGTCGTTCCGTGATACCTAACGCTGGTACGCTAATTATCTTTGCACATCCAACGGCCTTACTTCCATCAATATTCCACTCCACCGGAACTCCTTTTTTAAGTGTAAACGTGTTTGGATAATAATCAAGATAATCTATCTTTAAATTAATTTTTTGCACTTCATCTGTTGGAAGAGTGCTCATAAACGAGGAATCGTCAGCCATAACAGATCCAGTTGATCCAAGTTCAACAAGCGTAAGACCGGAAGGTATTGCAAATATACCCAAAATAATTACTAACACTGCTGAAAAAGTCGCGAAATGACGTTGCGCTTTTCCTTTCGCAAAACTTGTGAAGGCACCTATTCCTGCCAATGCAGGCAATGTTCCAAGAGAAAATGCAAGCATGACCAATGCACCAGTTACAAAATCGCCCTTCCCAAGAACATACAATTGTAAAGCTTGTGTGAATCCACACGGCAGGAAGAATGTTGATCCCCCAAACAAAAAAGATGAAATTTTATGTGGCCCTTTTTTCTTCTCTTGATGAGATGCATCATAAATTTTATGTGCGATGAATTTAGGCATCTTAAGTTGAATCTTATTCATCCATGGAAATATTTGAAGTAATTGAATTCCCATCACAATCATAAACAGACTTGCAATAATGGTAATGATACCAGTAACTTTGGGAGAAATACTCAAAAAAGAACCTAATGCACCAAGAGCTCCTCCAAGAACAACATACGAAGCGATTCTTCCCACATTAAACCAGATATGTGGTTGAAATTTCTGTTTCCCAGTTAAGTGAGGGTTTGCTGCGTTATATTTATTCGCGACAGCAAGTAACAAACCACCGGCAACCGCTAGACATGTTGACGTTGCTGCAATTAAACCAATCACAAACACAAAGCCATAACTCATATTATCCGTCACACCAAGATTTTCTGGAATAATGTTAAATTGGCTAAGGAAAAGATACGCACCAAAAATGAAAAGAAGTACTGCACCTATTTCTGCAAAACGTTTTTTATTTTTCACAATAAACGGTGCTCGAACAGGCGTTTCAATATAATCTTCAGGAACAAGTCTATATGATGTTTCACTAAGCGCTGCTTGCAAATCTTCAAGTTGAACTGATGAATCACAGTGAATAACTGCTCTTTCTTTAGATCTACTTACTTGTACGTTCATAACGCCAGGGACTTTTTTGAGTTTTCGTTCGAGAATGACTTCGCAACTCGCACATGTCATTCCTTGTACATTCATTGTTAATTTGCTCATTATATATCACCTTTAAGATTATTATAGATCTTTTTGTATCTGAAACACCTTATAAGATAGGAGGTGAAACTAGTTTCAATAGCTTTTTTTGGAATGAGATACCTTCTTTTTATTTTGTAAAATTACTATTCGACTTGCAGATATTGAATGTAGTTTTTCCTTGTGAACTGATTGCCATGCTGTTCCTTTACATAATTTTTTATGGTTATAATCTTTCCCCCAACCCAAAAATAGACTTATTTTTTGTATTGTATTATGTAAAAAATAATTGCCTTCTTTAAACTTATCAACAATAACAAAAGAGGCACCATTTTTAGATACTCGTGAGACCTCAGACATTATTTTAAATGGATTTGGAGCAACCCGTAAGACGTACGTTGCGAGAACTTTATCAAAGAAGTTTGTTTCAAATTTCAGATCTTTTGCATCACAATTA
>NZBO01000049.1 GCA_002686315.1 archaeon
CAAGATTATTATACTGTTGTTTGTTTATGTGATATATGGCAATTCCTTCCGTTGGTAGTACTGCTCCTTCATTTTCACTTCCAAATCAAGATGGTAAGATGGCGTCATTATCTGGGTATGCAGGTAAGTGGCTTGTTGTGTATTTCTACCCTCGAGATAACACGCCTGGATGTAGTATTGAAGGACAAGCATTTAGTACGTTTAAAGAAGAGTTTACTACATTGAATTGCGAAATTGTTGGTGTATCTGCTGATTCTGTCAAAAGTCATTGTAGTTTCATTTCAAAAAAGAATTTAACAATAGATTTACTAAGTGATGAAAACAAGGTAATGTGTAAAGCGTACGGCATCTGGCAACCAAAGAAGTTTATGGGGAAAGAATTTCTTGGAATTATACGTAGTACCTTTTTGATTGATCCTTCCGGGAATGTGGCGTTTATTTGGAGTCCAGTTAAAGTGAAAGGACATGTTAAGGACGTGTTAGAGAAGGTTAGGGAGTTGGTGTGAGTGGTCTTTTCTTAACATAAGAAGTTGGTTAAACTGCGTGGCTGTTGGATTAGTACGTTAGTTCGACAAATGTGTTGGCTGCTCGTAGTCTTTCTAGGTTTGGTTGGAAGGCGTGCGCGACATCTGCGTAGTGAGCGCCTAGGGCAAGTTGGTTGTAGTCGAAGTCGAGTACTTTTTGGGCTGATAGGTTTGAATCGGTTACAAATTCTTGCTTTGTAGTGGCATTCTTTCTACTAGAATTGGCTACATCAAGGGTCATTGGTCGTCCGAGACCAGCAAGGTCTAATGAGGTAGTAAACATACACTTCTTAAGATAGCCTCCTTGCACTGTTATGCTTACGTCTTTAGCGAGGTTATCGTCTAAGAATGAAATGTCTCGGGGAGCGAGAGTCCCACTACTAGAAGATTTAGATTCTACGTAAAATGTATTGTCCCTATCTGGCAAATTATCTTTAAGGAAATGGGCGTAATTTCTCGTGGAAGCTTGGTCTTTGATATGGCTCTTATTTGTATTTGCATGATTTAATGGATCTGCAGGTGGAAGTACTAGAATTGTTATTTGATCCTCGCCAAACTGATCTAGTCCTTGCAACTCATTTTGCAGTTCAATCCCTGCAACGATGTGATATGGATTCGTGAGGAGTATTCCTGCTTGCTCTTCAAGGCCTTTGTGGGTTGGTGCGTAAGAGGGATCGACGTTAACGCTGAAAAATGGCTTGTAAAATGGATGTACAACTACTTGGATTTGACTAGCACTCTTCATTTTTTCTGGTTTTATTTGAGAAATGTGTTTTAATCCAAAAGAGAGGTACCCGCCACTAGCAACCTGCTCTTGCGCTCTGGCTAGCTCTTGGGTTGGTAGTGAATCTTCGTAGTTAGCTAACATGTGTCTGGCAAAAATATCATTCCCAAGTTCTAAACCACCTTTAATTACGCGTTCTAACTGTCTTTGATTAAGTGTCAGTTTGCCTTTTTCGTACATCGAGATAATATCATGAAAGTAGAAACTAGGCGCGACAGCACTATAGCCGTAGTATGCATCTGGTCTATGTTTTAGGAGTAGCATGTCGATCAGCTCATCTTTCTGATTACTTGATAACCTATTAGCAAAAGTTGTGAGAACCCGATTAGCATCAGCAATATATGTCCTTTGTTTAGTTACTTCGGCGACAATGTCTTCAATGTTTTTTTTGTCTATTATTGAAATATCTATCTTGCCTTCTTGTTGACCTTTGGAAAGAAGTTGATCTATGTAACATTCGGGATTATCGGGATCGTAGTTTTCTCTATGAAATGCTATGCTCGCTCGAACGATTCTGTTTGTATCAGACTTAAACTTCTGTTGATTTAGGTCCCGTTTGGATTTTGTTACCTGCTTTGTAGTCATCTCTGCAGGCGAATGAAGGTACGGATTGTCTGAGGGCAATGCAATCGTTGCTGCAAGTATTGCCGCAAGTCCAAAAATTCTTACCATGGTTTTCCAATAATAAGCTTGCTTTATAAATCTTCCGTGGGTTCACCACTCAAAAGTGACACGCAGAAGTTATGTTGTTTGAGGCACTGGTCAATGAGAATTCTTTCCTTTCAAAACGCTTCTTCATTTGCAAATCTATGCTTCAATCACCACAACCTATCAAAAAAAATTCATTTTTGGAAGGTTTCTTCTAAATATCCACTCAACAGCAGAAACCTTTATAAACAAACCACCTTCTTCATCATAAATCACGCGGAATTGTGCGTATACTGCTTCGGGCAATATGTACAGTTTGCTGGCCTGATAAGGGGATATACAGATATTCTGTATCAAACCGCGATAGGCTGTTACCAGAAACGCGCGATCTGAAGAAATATGGCGAAATCAAGACATCCACGTCGAGGTAGTATGCAATTTTGGCCTCGCAAACGAAGCACACATTCACTAGTGAGAGTTAGGTCGTGGGCAAACGAAAGTAACGCGAAACCGCTCGGTTTTATCGGCTATAAAGTTGGGATGACGCATGTCATGGTCAATGATACACGTGCAAAATCACACACAAAAGGCGATTCACTTCAAATGGCATCCACGATTGTGGAATGTCCTCCTATGGTTGTGGCAGGTGTGATGTTCTATAAACGGCATGGCACAGGTGTTCGAAAATTCACATCCGTTCTTGCGCCAAATTTACCCAAATTTTTGAAAAAAGTTATACAATTACCTAAAAAAGAAACGAAAAAGGTTGATGATGTTACTGACTTTGACGATATTCGATTACTTGTGTTTTCTAATCCAGCAGGGTTATCTGTCGATTCTAAAACACCGAAAGCGATCGAGATTGGTATTGGCGGATCGAAAGACGATAAAGTAGCATATGCAAAGGAAGTGTTAGGCAAAGAACTTACCATTAACGATGTGTTTGAGACTGGAAATCCAGCAGATATTCATGGTGTCACGAAAGGAAAAGGGTTCCAAGGAACGGTGAAGCGATTTGGTGTTCCTATCAAGCAACATAAAGGTGAAAAAATCAAACGTGGTATCGGTAACCTTGGTGCATGGACACCGAAACGAGTTGATTACCGTGTGCCGCAGACTGGAAAGATGGGATATCATATGCGGACAGAATATAATAAACAAATTATCAAAATTGGCGAGAATGGCGACGAGATTAACCGGAAAGGTGGTATGCCTCATTACGGTCTTGTGAAAGGTGCATACGTTCTTATCAAAGGTGGCATTGTGGGTCCTCGGAAACGACCGGTGTTATTGGCACGTGCAATTAGACCAACACGAAACACGCCGAAACAAGCACTTGAAATAACCTATATAGCAAAATGAAATTACCAATCTACAATAAGGAAATGAACCAGAAAGGTGAGAAGGAGTTACCGTCCCAATTTGGTGAAGCGTACCGGCCTGATCTTATTAAACGCGCAGTTCTTTCCTTACAAAGTTATGCACGTCAAGCATATGGCGCAGATCCGAAAGCGGGACAGCGACATTCTTCAGAATTAAGCAAACGACGACGAAAATACCGTGGATGTTACGGGTTTGGCATCTCGCGAGTGAACAGAAAAATTTTATCTCGGCGTGGAACACGATTTAATTGGGTGGGTGCAACATCTCCTCAAACACGAGGAGGGCGACGAGCACACGCACCAAAGGCGGAGAAACAATTCGCACAGAAAATTAACAAGAAAGAAAACAGAAAAGCGATTCGGTCTGCAATAGGTGCAACATTAAACAAAGATCTTGTTGCGGCACGTGGACATCGAATCCCTGCACAATATCCGTTTGTGCTTGATGCAGCGTTCGAATCATTATCAAAAACGAAAGATGTTACGGACGCTCTTGCAAAACTAGGGTTTCAAGACGAATTATCACGATCATTATTGAAGAAAGTGCGAGCAGGTATCGGGAAATTGCGAGGACGAAAATATCAGCGGAAGAAAGGTATCTTGCTTGTGGTAAGTGAATCATGTCCTGTTGCGAAAGCGGCAAGTAACATTCCTGGTGTTGACGTCGTGCTTGTAAATGCGGTAAATGCGGAATTGCTTGCACCTGGCGCATTACCTGGGCGAGTAACACTTTTCACTGAGAAAGCGCTTGACGTCATGAATGACAAACAATTATTCCAATAAAATGGCAGACAATACAAAAGAAGCACCTGTACAAGAGGCACCTGCTGTAGTGTTTGATCCATATCAAATCATCCTTTTCCCACTTTCAACAGAAAAAGCTATCCGGCAGATAGAGTTTGATAACAAGTTATCATTCGCAATTCATGCAAGGGCAACAAAACTTGACGTGAAGAAAGCGGTTGAACAATTATTTAACGTGAAAGTTGTGAAAGTGAACGTACAAAACACGTTTGCAGGGAAAAAGAAAGCAATCGTGAAATTAGGTCCAGCGCATCTGGCTTCGGATGTAAGTGCAGATCTAGGGTTAATATAATAATACAAAATGGGTAAACGAATCATTCAACAACGACGAGGACGTGGGACAAGTACGTACCGTTCACCTAGCCATCGGTTTAAGGGAGAAGTAAAACATTACGACCTTGAAACAAATGGGAAAGTGGTTGATGTAATTCATTGCTCGGGTCACACGGCACCGTTAATGAAAGTTGCATTCATGACTGGCGATAGTGTCCTTTCATTTGCGCCATCTGGCATCAAAGTTGGCGATACAATTTCATCTGGTGTTGGCACGGAACTTGCACCAGGGAACGTGCTTAAATTGGGCGATATCCCTGAAGGAACTCTTATTCATAACATTGAACTTCGACCAGGAGATGGTGGGAAGTTGGTACGATCTTCAGGAACATTCGCGAAAGTTGTTGCGAAAACGGATAAAAATGTTCGTGTCGTTCTTCCATCGAAGAAAGAGAAAATCTTTTTAGTTAATTGTCGAGCGGCGATTGGCGCATTATCTGGAGCAGGTAGGTGTGAGAAACCGTTTTTGAAAGCAGGTATCCGTATGAAAAAAATGCGGGCACGAAACAAATTATATCCAAAAGTATGTGGTATTTCGATGAACGCGGTAGATCATCCGTTCGGTGGCGGATGTTCCCATATCAAGGGACGACCAACACAATCGCCTCGTAGTGCACCACCTGGACGGAAAGTTGGAAAAATTGCACCACGACGGACAGGGAGAAAGAAATAGGTAATTAACAATGGCAAAAGAAGTATATTGGAAAGGGAACACGGAAGAACAAGTCAAAGAATTAGATCTGAAAGCGTTCGGTGCTCTTCTTCCAGCAAGACGACGACGATCTCTTGAACGGGGATTCACGGATGCACAGAAAAGATTCCTTGCACGGATTGACGCAGGAGAAAATAACGTGAAGACACATTGCCGAAATTTGGTAATTATTCCTTCCATGCTTGGCAAAACTGTCCGTGTCTATAATGGGAAAGATTTTGTCCCAGTTATAATCACATTAGAAATGCTTGGCCATGTTATTGGAGAATTTGCACATTCACGAAAACTTGTGAAACATTCCTCAGCGGGAGTTGGCGCAACACGGTCAAGTAAAGCAGTTTCAGCACGATAAATATGACAACAACAACACTAAATATGGCAAAATGCGCTCGAGCTAGTTCGAAGAATCTTCCTATTTCGACGAAACATAGCGTTGTACTTAGTAAGCATCTTCGATATAGAAGTGTGGCGTTTGCAAAAGCATTCCTTGCAGATGTTGTTGCAATGAAACAAGCAGTACCTTTCAGTCGATTTAACACAGACATGGGTCACAAGAAAGGCCGAATGGCGTCTGGAAGATATCCGCTTAAAGCGGCTGCAGAATTTTTAACGTTAGTGAAATCTGCCGAAGCGAATGCCTCCGCAAAGGGATTGAACACAGCAAGTTTGAAAATTATGCAACTTATTGCGAATAAGGCAAGTATTCCGTTCACTGGTGGTCGAAATCGTGGTGCGACGAAACGAACACATCTTGATATTGTAGTACAAGAGATGAGTGCAGCGAAACCGAAGAAAGAGAAGAAAACAGAGAAAAAGGTTGAAGAGACAAAAGCTGAGGAAACGAAACCAGTTATTAAAGATAAAGTTGAGGAAGCTCCAGTAGAAGAAAAGAAAGAAGATGCTTCGGCAGAACAAGAAGAGCCTGTGGAAGAAAAGCCTGCAGAAGAGCCTAAGGTTGAAGAGAAAGCAGAGTCTGTTGTAGAGGAGAAAAAAGAAGAACCAACTCCCGAACCCGCGGAAAAGGAACTTGCAACACCAGTTGAAGATAAGAAAGAAGAGCCTGTAGTGGAACCAACTCCTGAACCAGTAGAAGAAAAAGTTGAGGAAGCTCCTGCTCAACAAGAAGAGAAGAAAGAAGAAGTTGTTGAAGAAGAGCAGCCAGCTGAAAAATCTGCTCTTGAGGAAGAAGAGCCTATAGAGTCTCAACAGCCAGTGCAAGAACCTCAAAAGAAACCAGCCGAAGAAACTCCTATAGAAGAGCCTATGTCTGAACCAGCTCCTGTTGAAGAAAAAGAAGAGGAACAGTCAGAAGAGAAGAAAGAAGAACCTATCCAAGAGGCAACGGAACCTGCAATTGAAGAAAAGGTACCAGAAATGAAAGAAGTTCAAACACCTGCAGCACCTGTACAAGAAGCACCAGTTCCAGCACAACCTGAACCCGTACAAGAATTATCACCTGCAGAATTATTGAAACAAGTCCAAGCGAAAGCGGCAGCCTTAAATGCTCGAGAGAAAAAAGATGACAATGCAGAGCAAGTTGAAGGATTATTCGAACAACTAAAACAAAAAGGAACACTGAGGGATCCAAAATGATTGAGAGAGATTTCATCCAGCAAAAGACGAAAGAGTACTACATTAAACAGCACATTCAGCGAGAATTGAAAGGTGCAGGTATCTCTGAGATCACACTCAAAAAGATCCCGTTAGGTGAAAAAATTATTGTGAAAACAAGTAGGCCAAGTTTAATTGTAGGGTCGAAAGGATCTAATATTAAAATGTTGACGCGAACGTTGAAACGAGATTTCAAGTTAGAAAACCCGCAAGTTGAAATCGCGGAAGTGAAAGATATTTTCCTTGATGCATCAATTGTTGCGGAACGTATCGCATCTTCATTGGAACGGTTCGGATCTGCACGATTTAAAGGAACAGGACATAAGATGTTACAAAATGTCCTTAACGCAGGTGCGCTTGGTGTCGAAATTATGATTTCAGGAAAAATTCCTGGTGCGCGAGCGAAACGTTGGCGATTTTATCAGGGATATTTGAAGAAGTGCGGCGACGTTGCACTAACAGGCGTTCGTAGCGCAAAGACATTCGCGTTATTGAAGAGTGGTGTTATCGGTATCCAGGTATCAATCATGCCGCCTGGATTAGAATTGCCTGACTTTGTTGAAATCCTTGAAGAACCAATCCAAATTATTGAAGAAGTTGATGCAAAAGATACAACGAAAAAATCACCTAAAAAGAAATCAGCAAAAAAAACAAAGAAGGATGGGAACGTGGAAGTAGATGCATCAAAAGAGCCGGTTGATGAGAAAACTGACGGGTCTGTAGAGAAGAAAGAAGAACCTGCAAAAACGGAAGAATCGGCTCCCGAACTTGTAAAGGAAGAGCTAGCTGAGGGAAAGGAAGAACCAACTCCTGAACCTGCAAAAGAATCACAATCACGCGAGGATGCAAATGAGTAAAACAATGAAGGAATTACGGGGACTTTCGGAAGCGCAACGTAAAGAGCGAGTAGAAGAATTTAAAAAAGAACTCTTGAAGTTGAATGCACAAGTAGCAAGTGGTGCAAACGCAGCGAATCCTGGTTTACTTCGACAGTACAAAAAGAACATTGCACGATTAAAAACATTACAAAATGAGACTCACATGAAATCTGGAGGTACGAAAGTATAACCATGGTGGGTGTATGTAATCAATGTGGGTTGCCTGAAGACCTTTGTGTCTGTGAGGCGATTGCTCGTGAGCAACAAAAGATCACGGTCAAAATTGAAAAACGAAAATTTGGCAAGAAGTATACGATTGTCGTTGGTATCACTGGTGTTGATCTCAATGATATCGTGAAAAAACTGAAAACCAAGTTCGCTTGCGGGGGAACGGGAAAAGGTGGCCAAATCGAGTTACAAGGAGATCACAAAGCGCGAATCAAGCCAGCCTTGATTGAACTTGGATTTCCTGATGAAACAATCGAGATTCGATAGAATCTTGGTGTTTCCTAACAGAAACCATCGAAATCAGATGATTTTGGTGGATGTACAAAAATGATTTCGTTCACTGGCGAGTTAATAGGACAACACATGGATGTTGTGGAAACAACAAATGAGTCTCTTAGAAAACTTGCCGGCATGATCGTTGACGAAACAAAAGAAACGCTTGTCGTGGATGTGCAAGGTCAACGCAAAGTAATCATGAAACATGCAATCGTATTTCGGTTACAATCAGGGGAACTGATTGACGGAAAAACGATCATGAAACGACCAGAAGAACGAATGAAAGGAAAATAATAATCATGACAACAACAATCCTTGGTGTGAAGGCACCAACCAAAAAATGTACCGACGGAAATTGTCCGTTTCACGGTAGTTTGAACGTCAAAAAAGAAACGTTCAAAGGAACCGTGATTAAGCGAGATAGTAATCACACTGCGACGATTGAGTGGTTCCGTCCACGTCTAGTTCCAAAATATGAACGGTACGAAATTCGACGATCACGAATGCGTGTTCATAACCCTGCGTGTGTTGACGCGCAAGTTGGACAACCAGTATTCGTTGTTCGAACACGACCGTTAAGTAAAACAAAGAACGCGGTAATCTTATCCGTTCTTGTATCAGAATCATCATCAAAAACAAAAGCAGCCCCTTTAAAGGATGCGGCTGAGGCAGCAGCATGAAAGCAGTAAAAGGTAACGTAACACGATCTCTTCCATCGCAAGCGATGGTTCCAACCTGTGATAACTCCGGAGCAAAATTACTTAAAATTGTCTCGGTGAAAGGTCACAAAACAGTTCGTGGTCGAATTCCTGCTGCTGGGGTGGGGGACCTAGTCATGGCATCTGTTAAGAAAGGGAAGTTAGAAATGCGGAAACAAGTTGTGCCAGCCGTCATCGTGCGTCAAAAAAAGGAATATAAACGACCGGATGGGATGCGAATTTGTTTCGAAGATAACGCAGCCGTTGTTTTAAAGGATCTTAAAGGAAACCCGAAAGGTACTATCTTTAAAGGTCCTGTCGCGAAAGAAGTCGCAGAACGATGGCCGGCTGTCGCGAAAGTAGCGAGGATATTAGTATAATGGCAATCAGTACCAAATTTTCGGCAACATGGAACTCGAGTGTACAACCTCGGAAACAACGAAAGTATGTCTATAAGGCACCGTTACATGTAAAACAGAGTTTATTACATAGTTCGCTCTCTCCTGCGTTACGAAAAAAACATGGAAAACGGCGTGTACAGGTACGTAGCGGTGATAAAGTTAAAGTTATGCGAGGATCATATGCAAAGAAGGAAGCAGTCGTTGAACGTGTTTCCGTTGTGCGGCAGAAAGTATATTTGCAAGGTGTTGAATATTTCAAACGGGAAGGTGCGAAGGTAGCAGTTCCTTTTGTCGCATCAAATTTACAAATAATTGAACTCACACTTAAAGATCAAAAACGAAAATTAAAATTAGGTGCAGGTGCAAAAGCTGCTCCTGCAAAAGAAGCAAAAAAAGTTGAAGAGACAAAATCTGAACCTGTAAAAGAAACAAAGACAGAGAAGAAGGAAGAATAAAATGAAGAATCATCTTAAACGAATAGCAGCACCACGAACGTGGGCAATTGATCGGAAAGCAGGCGTTTACACGACCCGACCTAAACCAGGTGCCCATTCATTAGATTGTGGTCTTCCACTTGGTATCGTCTTACGTGACATGTTACATCTTGCACATACCATGCCTGAAGCGAAGAAATTGCTTAACAATAATGATGTGTTGATTGACGGAACACGACGAAAAAGTCACCGATTTATGGTAGGATTATTTGACGTAGTTTCATTTCCATCACTCAAAAAACAATATCGGATGACGCTTGATGTGAAAGGAAGGTTAACAATTCAAGAACTTGACGAGAAAGAACGCGAATTGAAACTCTGTAAGGTTGTGGGAAAATCAGTACTTCCTAAAGGCAAAATTCAATATAATTTACATGATGGTAAAAATATTACGGGCGATATCAAGGCAAAGGTAGGCGATACTGTCTTACTAACACTTCCAAAAGCAGATGTAAAAGACGTTTTCTCTCGTGAGAAAGGCGCAGCAGTATTCCTTGTTGGCGGGAAAGGGAAAGGGAACAAAGGAACCTTACAATCCGTGGAAGGGGACGACGCGGTCTATGATAAAGATGGTGCAACCATTGAAACTGCGACAGAACACCTTTTCGTAATTGGGAAAGGGAAACCAGCATTAACATTCAACTAAAATGACAGAAACACAACTCGCGGAACCGGTACAACAGGCTTCTGTAGTGGCAACACCTGAAGCAGCAGTAGAACAGAAGGTAGCTACTCCAACGCCGGGAACAGAATCAGTTATGCAGCAAATTAAGATTAGTAAAGTTACCTTAAATATTGGTGCAGGGAAGAACGAAGATATGTTGAAGAAAGGATTAGCGTTATTTGCAAAATTAACGCCAGTCAAAGCAGTGAAAACAACTACGAGTAAACGAATTCCGGGTTGGGGATTACGGCCAGGTCTTGCAATTGGATGTAAAGTGACGGTGCGAAAAGACGCTGATGTATTATTAAAACGGTTATTAGTTGCGAAAGAAAATACGCTTAGTGAGAAAAATTTTGACGCGCAAGGTAACCTTTCATTTGGAATCCCTGAATATATCGATATTGAAGGACTTGAATATGATCCTGATTTGAAAATCTTAGGACTTGAAGTGGCAGTGACGTTGGAGCGACCAGGGTTTAGAATTAAAAAACGAAAATTGAAAAAATCAAAACTTGGTGCTGCGCAACGTATCACCAAAGAGCAAGCGATCGAATTTATGCGAAAATTCGGGGTGACGGTAGAATAAAATGACGACAAGCGACCATCAAAAAATGTTCACACAGTTGAACGCGAAACCGGTAATTAAGGCGAAATTCATTAAACATAACGCGCCGAAAAAACGGTCTTGCGGGCGAGCACTTCGAAAATGTAAAAATTGTGGTCGAGTAGGCGCACATATCAACAAATACGAATTACACTTATGCAGGCAATGTTTTAGAGACATGGCGCCTGGATTGGGGTTCAAGAAATACAGTTAAACGGTGAAATAAAAATGTTAAACGATCCATTGGCAGCAGCGTTAACCAAAATACTTAACGCGGAGAAAGTAGGAAAACGTGACGTAGTTATCAGGCCAGCATCACGGATGATTACCAAAATCTTAACGTTGATGAATGAGCATAACTTTATTGGCTCATTTGAGAAAGTTGAGAACGGGAAAGGTGGCGAACTTCACGTCAACTTACTTGGCAATGTGAATAAATGCGGCGTTGTCAAACCTCGATTTTCAACCAAACAGAACGAATTTGAGAAATGGGAAAAACGGTATCTTCCCGCGAAAGATTTTGGTATTATCCTTGTCTCAACACCGCTTGGTATCGTGACACACACAAACGCGAAAGAGAAACATACAGGGGGCAAGTTGTTAGCATACTGTTATTAAAATGAAAGAAGATTTACGACGGGAAATTGTACTTGGTGAGGGCGTGACAGCACAGCTTGACGGACGCGTTTTAGTTGTGAAAGGTCCTAAAGGCGAAGTGTCCCGAGATTTTCGTCATCCCAAAATTTCAATTTCCATTGAGTCTGGTAAAATCGTGTTAGAAGCGAAGAAAGGCACAAAACGTGAGAAGACAGGTATCGGATCATTTGAATCACACATAAAGAACATGGTGAAAGGTGTCGTGGACCCGTTCGTGTATACATTAAAAATTTGTTCAGGTCATTTTCCAATGAACGTGGCGGTGAGCGGTCAAGAATTAACAATCAAAAATTTCCTTGGAGAAGCAGTTCCACGGAAAGTGCAATTACAAGAAGGAACAATCGTGAAAATAAACGGTACCGATATTACGATAACAAGTCCTGATAAAGAGAAAGCAGGACAAACAGCAGCTCGAATTGAGAGTTTATGTCGCATCACGAACAGGGATCGACGTATTTTCCAAGATGGCATCTACATCGTGGATAAAGCTGGTAGAGCAATGTAAGAAAATGGCAGCAGATACAAACGCATTGAAACTTCGACGGGACGCGAAGAAACGGAAACCACTTTTCATAGAGAAAGAATCAAAATTCACCGCAGGTGTGAAAAAGCGATGGCGATTTCCTCGTGGGAAACATTCCAAAGTTCGGCAGATGCATAAAGGCAGACCTGCATTACCAAATCCAGGATATGGTTCACCAAAATCAGTTCGTGGTCTTGATAGATCTGGTCTTGAACCTGTCGTGGTTCGTCGAGTGGAAGATCTTGAAGGATTAGATGCGGGGAAACATGGAATTGTTATATCACGAACATGTGGTGCACGTAAAAAAATGGATGTCTTGAAATCTGTTCAAGCAAAAAAATTATCATTATTAAATATCAAAGATGCATCAGCGGCACTGTCTGCAATGGAAAGTCTCATGGCAGAACGTAAAAAAGTTCGTGCAGCGAGAATGAGTGCGAAAGCGAAGAAAGTAGAAGATAAAAAGAAACAAGCTGCTGCAAAGAAAGAAGCTGAAGCGAAAGAAGAGAAAACGGAATCTGTCGAAGATAAAGTTGCGAAAGAAGATGCAAAGAAGAAGGAAGCGGAAAAAACAATGACGAAACGTCAATAATACAACAATGAAATCCAAAAAACGATTAGCAGGACAAATCTTGGGTGTATCGCCGTATAAGATTATATTTGCAGCAGATGCACTTGAAGATATCAAGAAAGCAATCACACGAGCAGATATTCGCGGATTAATTGCAATTAAGCAAATTACGAAAAGTCAAGCTAATCAACAATCTCGTTCAGGAGCTCGAAAAATCGCGGCTCAGAAACGGAAAGGAAGACAAAAAGGAAAAGGAACCAAACGTGGAAGTAAACATTCCGTTGTGACGAAGAAAGCAAAATGGATGTCTAAAGTGAGAGCGCAACGAAAATTCCTGAAAGAGTTACGTGAACGAAAATTACTGACACCAACACATTATAGAGCATTATACAGAAAGAGTAGTGGTGGGTATTTTAGGAACAAACGGCATATCAAACTTTA
Organism: archaeon; assembly: GCA_002686315.1. Classification (GTDB taxonomy): domain Archaea; phylum Nanobdellota; class Nanobdellia; order Woesearchaeales; family GW2011-AR9; genus UBA11998. Next base: position 13,234 of record NZBO01000049.1, read on the forward strand.
TATGGCAGAGCAAAAAATGATTGAGAAGAAATAATGGCACGAAAAACACCAAAAACAGTCTTGTACAGACGAAAACGAGAAAAGAAAACCAATTACAAAAAACGGTTACATCTCTTATTATCCACAAAACCACGTCTTGTTGTTCGGTTTAGTAACACGAGAGTTATCGGACAAGTTGTTATGTTTGCAGCAGTAGGTGATAAAGTTGAAGTGGGTGTCGATTCAACGTGTTTGAAACAACATGGATGGAACTATTCATTTAAAAATTTCCCCGCATCATATTTAACAGGATTTGCCCTTGGTCTTAAAGCGAAAGCGAAAGGTATCACAGAGGCAATTTTGGATACTGGATTTAGAACACCACTTCATAAGGGAAGAGTCTTTGCATTTCTGCAAGGTTTTAGTGACGCAGGTGTTCACGTACCTCATGATAAAAACGTGTTACCGTTAGCAGAACATGTTACAGGCGGACACATTGTAAATTATGCAGCACATCTTAAATCAGATGATGTGTTGTACAAAAAACAATTTTCCAAGTATATTAAGAGTACCGCGAAACCAGAAGATATCGCAAGCACTTTTGAGAGTGTCAAGAAAAAATTACAGAGTTAATACAATGGCTGATACACAAAAACGACGAAAACCTTCACACCGACCACGACGTGACGTTCCAGAACGTGATCCAATCGCAGATTGGAAACCAGTAACGGAGTTAGGGAAGTTAGTGAAAGAGGGTAAAATTACCGATATTGAAGATGTCTTTGCAAAAGGGTACACAATCTTAGAACCGCAAATTGTCGATGTTTTGTTACCTGGTTTGGAAGAAGATTTATTGTTAATCGGTCAAGCGAAAGGGAAGTTTGGCGGTGGTCAGCGACGAATATTTAGACAAACACAAAAGAAAACGCGTGAAGGGAACACGATCGCGTTTACAACATGTGCTGTTGTTGGAAATAAAAATGGATATGTTGGTATCGCGACAGGAAAAAGTAAAGAAACTGTTCCTGCTCGTGACAAATCAAAACGAAAAGCACGATTACAATTAATGCAGATTCGACGTGGATGTGGAAGTTGGGCGACTGATGACAGGGATGCAAATTCCATTCCGTTCGCTGTGGAAGGAAAATGTGGATCTGTTAAAATCAAATTAATGCCAGCTCCTCGAGGTACCGGTCTTTGCATTGAGAAAGAATGTGCTAAAATATTATCATTAGCAGGTATCAGAGATGTCTGGAGTAAAACGCAAGGACAGACAAAAGTGAAATTAAACATGATTAAAGCGTTAATTGACGCCTTACGAAACTTATCAGAAATGAAAATTCAACCTAACGATATTGCAAAGTTAGGTATCGTGGAAGGAAGAATGAAAGATACAACGGTAGAGCGTATGAATGACGAAGCGGCCGTTGCGAACGAAGAATAAAATGACAGACGAAACACAATCACAACCAGAACAGAAACAAACTGCAAAACCGACGGAAGCGACAAAAGCAGTTCCATCTTCAGGAAAAATTGCAGTTGTTCTTGTTCGAGGGCTTGTAGGGTTAACGCAACCAGTGAAAGATACGTTACGTATGTTACGTCTCACACGGAAAAATCAATGCGTTGTTGTGGCAGATAACCCTGTCATGGTTGGTATGATTCGAAAAGTGAAAGATTTTGTGACGTGGGGTTCCGTTACTGATGCAACTTTTACGGAGTTAGTTGCGAAACGGGGTCGTGAATTTCTTGGTCGAACGCAAGATTCAAAAGGAAAATATTCCTATAAAACGCTTGATGTTAACGGGAAAAAATATATTCCAACATTTAATTTAAACCCTCCACGGAAAGGTTTTGGCCGGAAAGGTATCAAACTTTCGTTCACTGTANGCGGTGCACTTGGAAACCGGGGAGATAAAATAAACGATTTGCTAATGAGGATGCTGTAAGATGGTAGTACGAACACGAAAAAAAGTAACAAAGTACCGAGCGCATACCACGCATGGCGGCGGTCATCGAAAGAAACGACGTGGTGCAGGGAGCCGTGGCGGTCGAGGAAATGCCGGAAGTGGTAAGAGAGCAGGTCAAAAGAAAGCAGGCCAACATCGTGTTTTTGGGAAGAAAGGGTTTCTCCCGCGACGTATGTCGTCTGGTGCAAAAGCAGTTAATCTTCATTATTTCACACTCAAAAAGGTTGAGGCGCTTGTGCTCGCTGGTACCGCAGCGAAAGAAGGCGATGTATTCATGATTGATTGTGCTAAACTTGGATTTACCAAATTACTTGGAACCGGTAAACCTGGGTGTAAGGTATCATTAACTATTGCTGCTGCAAGTCCAAAAGCAGTCGAGAAAGTATCGAACGCTGGCGGGAAGGTTATCGTATCTGGTTCGGAGGAGTCTGTTCCTGCAAGTAAAGATGAATCTGCCTAGGGCATAATTTATAAACTACGAGATTTTTTTTGATAAAATGGGATTCCTTGAAACATTTACGTCTATTCTCCCGGAAGTTCGGGGGCCGAAACANAAACGTCTNCCTTTCAAAGAGAAATTGAANTGGACNTTAGTTGTNTTAGTNNTNTTNTATGTNATTGGATTTGTCCCATTGTTTGGTCTTGGTCAGAACGCCCTGCAACAATTCGAGTTTTTATCCATAATTCTTGGTGCTAGTTTTGGGTCGATTATTTCTTTAGGAATCGGTCCTATCGTTACTGCGTCTATTGTCTTACAATTATTATCAGGAACAGGTATTTTGAACATGGATTTGACGTCTATGGAAGGTCGTAAACGATTTCAGTCATTACAGAAAGTGTTGTCGTTATTCTTTATTGTGTTTGAAGGTGCGATTTATGTCTTGATGGGCGGGTTAGCGCCAAATGCAGTGGGAGATACGTTAGCAAATGGTGTCGTGATGACGTCATCATTATTTGCGCAGTTCCAAGTATTGTTAATATTTCAGTTAATTTTGGGTGGGATTTTGATCATGTTCATGGATGAAGTAGTAAGTAAATGGGGATTTGGATCAGGATTAAGTCTTTTTATCGCTGCTGGAGTTTCACAGCAAGTCTTCATTCGAGCGTTTAATTTCCTCAAACAGGAAGGTGCACAGTATGCGTCCGGTGCAATTCCTTCATTATTTCAAGCATTAGCCACAGGTGATACCACACATGCTGCGTTAATGATAGGAGGGATTACATCGACAATTCTCGTCTTCGCTATATGTGTCTATGGTCAGGCAATGAAAGTTGAGATTCCGTTAACATTTGGGAAAGTACGTGGATATGGAATGCGATGGCCGTTGAACTTTTTTTATACCAGTAACATTCCCGTTATTTTAGTTGCGGCGTTAATTGCGAATTTCCAGTTATTTGGCCGGTTATTTGAAAATTGGGGATTTCCAATCTTAGGAACGTTTTCAGGGCAATCACCTGCATCAGGTGTCGTCTTTTGGTTAAGTCCACCAAATATTGTGGAAAGTCTTATTCAAGGAAGTTTTACGCTCGTGCAATTGGGGCAAGCAGTCTCCTATACAATCGTGTTTATGATTGGATCAGTTGTGTTTAGTATTTTTTGGATGCAGACAGCGAATATGGATGCTGCTAGCCAGGCGAAACAAATCATGTCGTCCGGTCTTCAAATACCTGGATTTAGACGTGATGAGCGGGTTCTCGAAAGAATACTGAAACGATACATCTGGCCGTTAACGGTAGCAGGTGGTGCAGCTGTTGGGTTACTTGCCGCGTTAGCTGATTTGACTGGTGCATTATCAAATGGAACAGGGATTTTGTTAGCTGTCATGATTGTGTATAAGTTATATGAAGAAATCGCGAAGCAACATATGATGGATATGCATCCTAGTATGCGGAAGTTTATGGAGTAGGTTCTTTCTTAATCCATAACCTTTTTAAACTATCACTAAAGGAAACATACCATGGCATTTTTAGACTCGCTTTTTGGACCGGTTTTTCAACCGATGTTAAATGAAAGTCCGTTTCTTGCAATCCTTATTATTTCTGTTTTATATGCAGTCTATGCAACGTTAGTGTACAAATATATGACAGATCAACCGAAGATTAAAGCTATTAAAGATAAGCAGAAAGCAATGCAGAAACAGATCAAAGAGTTACGTTCCAATCCGCAAGAAATGATGAAAGTGCAGAAGGAAATGATGTCTGTGAATAAGGAATATATGATGAATGCATCCTTTAAACCAAAAGTGATGATTGCAACCATGCTTCCCGCATTTATCGTGTTTGCGTGGATGGCGGGTGCATTAGCATTTGAACCTATTTATCCTGGTGAAACGTATAGTATTAGCGCAGCATTCCCTGAAGGTGTTTCAGGTGACGTGGAATTACTATTAAGTGAAGGAAGTGAGTTAGTAAATAGTGCCGCAGTGCAACCTATCAATAGTGGAGTGACATGGCGGTTGAAAAGTACTGAAGGAACGCATTTTCAGAGTGTCAAGTATGGTGATGAAGTGCAGGATAAAGAAGTCTTAATCACCAAAGAGTTGAAATATTTAGATCAAGTTGCAATATTTGAGGGATCTGAGATTGAATCTATCAAAATAAATTATAACAAGTTGAAACCGTTAGGGACGTTTAGCATTTTTGGCTGGCATCCAGGATGGTTAGGGACGTATATCATTCTGTCGCTAGTGTTTAGTATTGTTCTGAGAAAGGTTATGAAAGTGTATTAGGTTTTGTGCGTAAGTTTTATAAATAACCCTCACAAATTATTCTTTATATCCCATGTGGATATGACTTTAAGGTGACTTGGTCAAGTATGATAATTACTTCTAAGTTCCGGAGATATATAAAATGCCAGCAGGAAGAGAAAAATCAGGACGATTCAGGAAAGTATTCGTCAAAACACCCGGTGGAAAAACAGTAGTTCATCGGAGAGAACGAAAACCCAGCAACGCAATTTGCGGGAATTGTAAAAAACAATTAGCAGGTGTGCCGAGAGAACGACCGGCAGTATTCAATAAGTTAGCGAAAACTCAAAGGAGACCAGAACGACCGTACGGTGGAAATTTATGTTCGAAATGTACGCGTGCAGTGATTAAAGACCAAACTCGGAGGGATGCACAATGATATTTGATGTAGGACGAGTTTGTGTGAAATTAGCAGGACGAGATGCAGGTCAGCGATGCGTTGTTGTCGATGTATTGAAAGATGGCTATGTCTTAGTAGACGGTGCAACACGACGGCGAAAAGTGAATGTTCGTCATTTAGAACCGCTATCAGAGACGCTTAATGTTTCAAAAGGTGCATCACATGATGACGTGAAGAAAGTCTTTGACGGAACACGTGACACAAAGGCGAAGAAGGCTTCAGAGAGACCGAAAAAGCAGAAGAAAGTCAAGGCGAAGAAAGAGAAAAAGGCAGCCCCAAAGAAGGAGGCTAAAGTCGAGAAGAAGGATGTGCCTAAAGTTGAAGAGACAAAAGCTGAGCAGGTAAAAGAAGTAAAATCTGAAGAGAAAAAGGAAGTTCCTAAAGCAGAGGCTTGATTTTTTAATTATCTTTTTTTCTATCTATATTATTATAAAGTTTGGAAGGTTTAGTGGAACATGGGTAAAGAAGATCCGTTTGTACGATTAATTTTACATTATTCTGACTTAGAACCACGTGAATTGCAAAGGATGGTTCCTCGTTTAGATCATCGTCTTCAAGATCATGATAGGTTAGTTAATGGATCAACTCTGGAAGAAGTATATCGTATAACAAGTAACCATGTTGTTGCATGGGAAAATGGTTTTTACAGGCCACCTCCACGTTTGCCTACTGAGAGTAGCACCCCTCTTGATACGCTTATCGAGCGTGAAGCTGTTTTGGAAAAAGAATTTAGTATAGCACGAACGCTTAATCATATGGCTTCGCGTCTTCCTAGTGGAGAGTTTCAGTTCTTACTGAAACTAATTGATGCGACTAACGGTGGTTTTCTAGAACGATTTCGAGTGAGTCCTGAGTATGTTGAGACCCATCTTGAAACAATCCGTGATTCTCTTCACCTCGCAATGCAGTTGTTTCCTGAAGCAGCAGTTACGGGACGAGTCCACCAACTTGACATGGATTCTGCTTTGGAAACCCATGTATTGGGTGTCTATCGAGAAGTTAAGATGGGTATGCGAAGCAAATTCCCTTACGGATTTTTTCGGTCAGACCCGCTCCGGACTGGGAGGGTTTTAACTCGTTTCATGGTAGAAAATTTGTATGAACATGGCATAGGGGGCGCAAACAGAATTCCGGCATCCACATTTGCTCAGAATTCCTTGGCCGGAATATTCAGCCTTGCTTTTGGAAATTCAGTCCCCGCTGCTATTGATGCAGCGTATCCAAAACGGTTTAAGATGTGGGAATTTGCGCAAGTTCCTCGAGGATATTGGCAAGGAGAACAAGGCAGAACACGTGCCCAAGAAGCAACACGTTGGCTTGTTGAAGATGTTTTGAAGATTCCTTTGGAAGATGCTATACATGTTCGTTTTGAAAATTTTGAAGATAATAAACTTGGGGGAATGTTGCAACGAGTTTATAATGCATCATCTTCTCGTGCCATTTATGATGCCTATCCTGGCCGATTTAAAATGTGGGAATTTGTGAAAGTTCCGGACGGTTATTGGAAAGGTGAATCAGGGAAACAACATGCCCAAGAGGCAACACGTTGGCTCGTTGAAAAGAAGTTACAATTACCTCTTATTGACATTCCTACTCTACGAAGGTATAACTTTGTGGAACACCGGCTTGGCAGAATGTTACTACATACGTACTCAAATTCTGTGCCACGAGCAATTGTTGATACCTATCCAGATCATTTTGAATTACAGGGAAAAACTCGAAAAAAAGCCGTATATGTTGGTTCGAAAGCAGCTTAAGAACAAAGTTCAAACAACATCTCAAGATTAAGTTCCATTGCTACAACAGGCACAACCAATCCCCAATTTTCTAACACGGAAGGTGACATTTCCCCAATAATACCGATCTTTGTATCATTAACGTAGACATTCCCAACTCTTCCTCGAATATACGATGGATGGTCACATTCTTTCACCGTCACGTGAAGACCAAGTGACTGCATTAATGAACCAAACAGTTGCCGCATCTGTGTGAAATCTGTTGTCGCGTGACATGTTACCATTGCCAATTTTTCTGTTTCAAGAACGCCTGTTTCGGAGTCTCCAGGACGAAATGTTCGACCTATTTCAAATAAATTTTGAGGATATTCATGATGTTGATTTAATGATAATGTTTTCAGTAAACTTGGCAAGATGGCGTTTCGAAGATGGTTATGTTCTCCTAACGCATTTTGAAGAGGGATAACATCTGTTTCATCATTCATTCTCTCATTCAATTCTTCTTTCGTGATGAGATGATAATTTTTTGTTTCAAGTAATTGTAATCCAATTAATATCTCTCGTATTTTTCTTGAAAAGATTTCAAGTGGAGCTTCCTTCCCGATGGTGGCAACGTTCGGTATTTCTTCTTCAAAATTTTCATATCCGTATGCAATCGCGATATCTTCCACGAAATCTGCTTGGTGCAGGATGTCATTTCTATATGCAGGAATTAATACATTTCCATTTTCATACCCGAACCCCATTTTTGCGAGTAACTCAACAGCTTCTTGTTCTGATAATTCTAATCCTAACATCTTATTAACATAGGCAAGATCTAATTTCTTTTTAGTTGGTTCTAAATTGGGTGTTGTAATCGTTTCATTTTCATAGACAACATCCATACTTTCTATCTTCCCACCCATATCTGCAAAGACTGTTGTTAAAATGTTTAATCCAACTTTCAAATGAGTAAGGTCAAACCCACTAAATTCAATAAATACATCTTTCGTTGATTCATTTACTTTCCCTGTTTTATGAGAGTTAATGATTGGTGTTAATGATAATATTTCATTATTCACATCTGTGAAGATTGCCCATTTCGATTTTCCTTCCAACAGAGATGCGAAATCTTTTCCTTTCGGGTGATCTTGCAGAATCTCCATGCCACTCATTTCTTTGTCTGATTCTAATGGTTGGAATGTGATTTCATTAGGTGGCAACGCCTTAAAATGAATTGGCAGCGTGATTTTGTCTAATGGGTAGATGCCGATTGCCGATTTTTTTCTGTTCCGGCAGAAGGTTGTGTGAAGCTTCTCTTGCACTTGAATTATTTCTCTAATTTTCTCATCATCAAACTGCATGTCACGTACAATTGCGCAGACAGTATACGGCCGTACTTCTTTCACAGATGCATCGACAATAACCGTCTCCCCACTCTTCTTGACGTCATACTTCCTCAACCCTGTCTTTACACCAATGAAGCTAGAGAATGCACGCGCAAATCCTTGCTCAGAAAGTAAATCAGGTCTATTGGGAAAGATCTCCACTTCAATTTCATCTCCTTCAATACCTTCAAGATCCGTTCCAAGCATGGAAATACGATCTTTCAACTCATCTAGCGGAAGTGTTTTTCCCACTAGTTCTTCAAAGACCGTTTTGTTAAGGGTTACCGTTGGCATTCAGAAAGGAGCACCTCCTAATTTTGAGATGGCAAGACCACCAACAAGTATAACGATCCCAATGACAAAAAGTATCATAAGCACGAAAAAGATGCCAATTGGAATTAATACGGCAGCAGCAGCTTTTCCACCACTCATTTTCTGTCTTGCTTGTAATCCGAAGATAAACAACACGATTGAATAGACACCTGCAGCCATTGAGATAAATGAACCGAGGATTGGTATTGCAATTGCGGAAAATAGTGTTGGTGCGAGTGAGTAGCAGTATGCTGTAAACGTTTCTCTATATCCTTCATTCCCACCAAACATCAGAACAAATAGATGATATATTCCCGCGCCTACATACAGCATTCCCCATGCGAATAGCAAACCTAATGGAATAAAAATGATACCTGCAATAAGCGTAATAAAATATTCTCCAGCTCCTCCAAGTGCAGGGAACAGTTTGACGAGTGAACTGTATTGACCAAGCGGCGATTTGTACCATACGAGGTTAAATAATACCATAATACAAAATCCAACAATGTACACGAATGTCAATGTCTTCAACGCAAAAATAGTTGGTTCTTTATAGCCAAGTTTTGGCATTTTCGTGAAAAATTCTGTAGGCGAGCTCATCACCTTTTTCCATGTTCTAAAATATCCCATTGTGTTTACCTCATATATTGTTTCATCTCACGCATTTGTTTCACATCATTCCTGTATAAGTCACGAATATCGTTTATTTTCCAGTATTCAGAGATAATTCGTCCCATTCCTTGACCCCATGCGAGAACTGGACAATCAAAACCTAGTAATGGCTTCACCACTTCTGGACGAAATATACCAGCTCCTCCTAACTCGATCCATTGCTTCTTGACAGGATGATACACATCCACTTCCAAACTAGGTTCGGTATACGGAAAATGTGCGGGACGCATTCGAACTTTACTGTACCCCATCTTTCTGTAAAATTGGGTCAAATACCCTTTCAAATGTTTTAAGTTCGCGTTCGGATCAACGACAATCCCTTCCACTTGGTAAAACTCAAACAAATGTTTCCAATCAAGTGCTTCATTTCGAAAGACTTTGTTCACGGCAAAAAATTTGGCTGGAAGATCTTCCTTCTTCAATTTACGAATCGTTTCAGCAGATAAGACAGTTGTATGTGTTCGTAGCATCACTTTACTCGCTTCATCTTTCGAATAACTACCTCCCCACCCCGTACTGCCTGTGTCACCACCAGTTTCATGGACTGCTTTAATATCTTGCCAGAATGATGGTAGTTTCGCTTTTCCATGGAGATAATACGTATCTTGCATTTCTCGTGCGGGATGATCTTGTGGAACAAATAAGACATCTAAATCCCAAAAGGCGGAATGCACATAGTTCCCTGTCATTTCGTGGAATCCCATGTCAAGCCAGATACGTTTAATATACTCAACTGCCTGGTTGACGAAATGTGTTTTTCCTCGATTAATTGATGGCACATTAATTTCAACGTCATATGCGCGGAATGTTGCATCTTTCCAACTTCCATCTTTCAACATCCTGCTGGTAAGTCTATTCACAACTGGCCCGCCAAGATCTTCTTTTATGAGTTGTTCTCCTAACTCTGTTAACGTGATTGAAATATTCTTTCTTTCTTCAAGTTTAATGATATCTTTCCGTTTTGATAATGTTTTGAGCACACTTTTGTCTACATCATTCTCATTAATAGGAAAATCTTGTTGTAAAAAGCTTTCTTCTGGGGATGTTTGCTCTAATAGTGTTGTTCCTTCTTTTGTAATCTTCACTTCTAAGAACTCTCCCTTTTGTGTCTCAATCGCATTCTGACGTTTTAACAGTCCGATGCACGCGTTGACTTCTTCCCTGCTTAATTTCGATTTTTTGGTTATGACGTTCAATCCTTTAAACTCATTTGAGAGAACTGAAAGAAAGATTTTCTCAGGTAACCCGTGTTCCTTATACAATTTTCCGTTTTTATCTAATGAAATGAGCGTGACTTTTTCAGTGATGATAGACAGCACATTCTTGTTTTCCAACCATTGAAATGCGCGGATAACTTCGATATCTTTCATCCCTGCAGATTTCGTTATTTCATGGAGCGTTTGAAGTGCTAAATGAGGGATTACTTCTCTTTCTAACGGATGTAATTTGGCGATTAAATCGTGCATATTCATGCGTGTTCAGAATGGGGGGTTATTTATAAAATCTGCTCTTCTAAAAGGGCAAGATCAGAACTAATAGAGAAAAAAAGAAAAAGGTCTATTGTGCGACACATCTATTGTCTCTAAGACGGTGCTTACGACACCGGAAACTATTTATACTCAGGTACACTTCTTGGTGTATTACAAAAACAAAATGAGGTGTCTATGATGAAAAAAATAATGTTACTATTACTTTCTGTCTTGTGTGTTGTTTTACTCGTTGGATGTTCACAAGCGGAAGAGCCGTCACTTGACGGGCTTGAATCAGAGATGGAAGGGTTAAGTGATGAGCAATTAGATGCGGTTGTCGAAGCAGGTGAATCGGAAGATTCAGCGGCGTTAGCAGGACAAGCATCAGCGTTAGGGAAAATTAATTACAAGAGGGCTTTTGCAGCAAGTAAAGTGAGAGTTGATCGATTACAAGCTAAATCTAATATCGAAGCAGTTGCAAGTCCCGAGTGGGATTTCTCGAAAGGATTTGATGTAGAATGTCCTGGTAATGGTGGGGATCCAATCGTGACGCCAAGAGACGGGCCTGTTCCCGACCGTGGCGGAGAAGGTGGTATCCCACAAGGTCCTGGCGGCCAACCTGGCGTAGATCCATTGGCTGATGATGGTAAGTGTG
>NZBO01000050.1 GCA_002686315.1 archaeon
TTCCCATCAACATATTCAACCGTTACCTGGCTTTTCGCATCTGGTCGAAGGTACCACACTTCTCCGTGCTTCCGTGCAGATGATAGTCGTTGCAAAATTTTGTGTGATAATATGAGAGAGAGTGGCATGTATTCAGGCGTCTCGCTACATGCATAGCCAAACATTAAGCCTTGGTCACCGGCACCTTGCTCTTCATCTAACCCAGATCCTTCATCGACACCTTGCGCGATATCTGCTGATTGTTCACTAATTGCAACAAGAACACCACACGTTGATCCCTCAAACCCAAATTCAGGTTTATTATAGCCTATTTCTAAGATCGTATCACGTGCCAATTTTTGAATGTCCACATACGTTTTTGTTCGAACTTCCCCACCTACAACAACGAATCCTGTTTTCGTGAAACATTCCACTGCAACCCTTGAGTTAGGGTCTTCCGCGAGCATTGCATCTAAGATTGCGTCACTTATTTGGTCACAAATTTTATCTGGGTGACCGGGGCTGACACTTTCCGATGTAAAAAAATAATTTCCTTTATTGTTTGTCATTTTTATATACCTCTATTATATTCTGCGGATTCAGAATTGTATATAAACACTCTTGCGCGCAATATTCATATAGGAATATTTTTGCAAAAGATTTATTAATGAGAAGGGAAAAGGGATTGTATGTTTAAATCATTATCAGAAATAAAACGACTGCGAAAAAAGTTTCATCTTAACCAAAAGGAATTAGCAGACCTCGCACATGTCTCTCAAAGTTTAATCGCCAAAATTGAAGCAGGTAAGGTAGAGCCAACATTTAGTAAAGCAATGCAAATATTTACCGCACTTGAAACATGTCGTGAGAAAGAAGAAATTAAAGCAAGTTCCTTGATGCATCGTAAAGTAGTATTTGTAGATTATAACAATTCATTTAAAGATATTATCGCAAAAATGAAGAAACACGGGATATCTCAGATGCCCGTTCTTCGTCGAGAAAATGTGTGTGGTTTAATAACTGAAAGCAAACTTCTCCAAGAAATGATGGATCACCCAACCTCCATTTCTGAGAAAAAAGCGGAAGAGATCATGGATGATGCACCGCCTATCATTACACCTAAAGCAGGGATTCATACCGTCTTAGAATTGCTACGTGAGTACCCCATCGTTCTTGTAGCCGAGAAAGGAGACGTAAAAGGAATTATTTCGAAAGCAGATTTACTTGGAAAGATAGAGTAGCGAATATAAATATATATAAATCCCGCAAACCACAAAATATTGGTGGTATCATGAAACGATTCATTATTATTAGTCTTATTATTATCTCGCTGTTTGCATTGGCAGGAGCAACAGAGGAGAAATCCTTTAGTAAAAGCTACATGAGCGAGCAGTCTCTTTCGACAAAATCAACATATTCTTTTGTGAAAAGTGAGCCAAAGAGTATCAAATCAGACAAGAAGAGTATAACTACAAAAAAGTCATACAAAAAGGTACAAAAACCAACAAAAACAACATCAGTAAAAAGAATTCGGAAGGCGTTAATGAAAGCCGCTAAGAATAAAGAACCAATTTCACTCACTCCAAAGAAGGAAACTAAACCAATTATGTTTAATGCAAAGAAAGGAGAAAAGGCATCTCTGAAATCAAGTCCCATTCCAAAACCTGACTTTACATGTAACGTTGATGAAGATCACATTCATCTTTCCAATACACCTCGTCCATTACCACGTTATGTGTGTTTCCAAAACTCACGATTGCATGAACGAGTCTGTGCAGAAGAGTGGCAAGGATACGAATTTGAATTTGTAGAACGATGTCGATTCGGTTGTCATAACGGTGCATGTGTAGAGGCTGAATGCCGAGATTCGGATGCCAATTTCATATTTGAGAATGGCAATAACATATTTGAACAAGGAACAATAGAAGGAGTTACGGATGATGAAGATCTCGAGCAAATCATTGAAAATCATGATAACATAGAATATTGCGTGAATGAAAGTACGATAGCAGAAATGTTTTGTGAGAATGATGTTATTACAATGGAAGAATTCGCATGTTCGGAAGGAACAGTTTGCCGAAATGGAGCATGTACGATTGAATGCACAGACTCAGATAACTCAACAGACCAGTTGTGGGGTCCAGATAGTAGAATTCAGGGTTCGACAAGAGGTGTTCTACGTGGTGAGTTTGTCACGGTAGAAGATGAATGTACTGAAGATGGTCTACTTGTCGAATATACATGCCTTAACGATGGAATGTCAATTGGGGTTGCCGCAAATTCATGTGATATTGGATTAGAATGCAATAATGGTGCGTGTATCCCTGAACCAGAAGAATGTACGAACGACTTCGCCAATTATCCCTGCTTCTTCGAAAATAACAGCGAGTTTAACGGATTTGCCGTCATTGGACGAAACGCAACGCTATCTGAGAGGTATGCAGCAAGCATAATTTTCACAGGGATGGAAGAGTATTATCACATAGAAGTTCCTCCACAAAGCATACGATATGATTACAATTTTTCGGTCGAAACAAGTCCCAACATGATCTCAATTGGTTCCGGGTGCGTCAACCGTCATACACATAAGATACGTCAGGCATGGCCAGATTGTACTGAAAACCTGCGTGCGGGAACGTTTAGAATACAGTTATTTCCAAACGAAACATCAGGGAACATGAGCATGACAGTTGAAGGGTTTAATGGAAGAGATCTCCAAATTGCAGGAGAACTTCTCGCAAATCTAAGTCAACACCAACCAGATGCACATGGCGTCCTTGGAATCTGTGAAGGAGATAATGTATTTAATACCCAATGTCAATGGTATGACAACATGGCATGTGAAGACGTGCTCAGGCAGCGTGATTTCACGGTCCTCAGAAAGACGTTATTTGAATATTGGGGAGCAGATGTAAGCGCTGACAGAAATCCTACAATAACACTCTATGATTCGTTCCAACGACGAGCGTATGAATTGCCTGTTACGTTTGCACATGATGGAAGTGCTAGTTTCAGACTAGGACTACAGGAAAGCGAATTTACATTTAGAAATGCAAGCAGGACTGATCAACGTCATTGGGAGATTCAACGTGTGTGTTGAATAGAAAAATTAAAAAAATAAATTAAAATTCAATTTTAACATCTTTTTTATCTTCAGCTGATGCCTTAAAAAGATCAGATTCACGATATCCTAACATTCGTGCAACAATCATGTCAGGGAACGATTGAATACGGATATTATACGTGTTCACAGAATCGTTGTAGAACTCTCTCCTATCAGCTAACTCATTCTCGATACCACTTATACGAGCTTGAAGATGTAAAAAGTTCTCGTTCGCACGTAATTTAGGGTAATTCTCTGCTACTGCAAACAAACTTTTTAACATACCGGAAAGTTGGTTATCTGCCGCTGCTTTTTGGCCGATCGTTTTCGCGTTCAAAAATGCTGTTCTTGCCTTGGTAACGCCAAGTAACAAGTCTTTCTCATGTTTCATGTATCCTTTCACGGATGCAAGTAATTTGGGTAATTCCGCTGCACGCTGTTTCAATAACACATCGATGTTCGCGAAACTTTTCTTAATGTTATTTTTTAACCGTACTAATCCATTGTACACACCGATTGCATATAATGCAAATCCAATGATAACAAGCAGGATAAGCACGCCAATGATAATCGCTACTCCAACTCCTATTCCTAATGCCATTTTATTTTCCTCCTAAAATCCTCCAAACCACGCGATGATAACTACTAAGCAGACTAACGCAAGCAATGCGCCACCAACTATCCTAAGACCAATTCCTTTATTAAACCTTTTGATGATTGTCGATTCATCCTCATCTGTAATGTAGAAGAGTGTATCATTTGTTCCTTTTGTAATAACAATATTATCAACGTTCATGGTACCGCCAGGTGATTTCTGCGTGGCCGTTCCAATGACATACACTTCATCCTTTGGTGCAAGGTAAAATTCTGTATACCGCATTTTTTTGTTCACTTTAAAAAACCAGGATTCATGCGATAATTTATTCTGTTTCATAAAACCAAGAACCGCGGAAGGTGGATCCATCCCAAAATTAGATTTATAGACATTATCGCTTGGAATGTCAACATCCGCACCAATTGGATCGACCAACACCTTACCAGTGTCATCTTTCAAATAAAAAGGTATGCCGCTTTGATCTTTCCGAATGGTAACCCATCTACTATGTTTCCCTTGCTTACGATATTCCTCCACAAGATACGAATAATAGACACATTTCGCTAACGAAAATGGACTTTCAAGCAATTTTGTACCTTTCACCGCTTTCCCAAAGACTTCAACTAATCCCATTGCAATCGAGCGCACTTTAGAAGTGGGGATATTCTCAATCAACTTCTTTCTTCGCCATAAACTAAATCCTTTAAAGAAAAAGTAAAGTCCTGCTCCAAATCCAATTACAGCATATATTATTATTTCTCCTTCTGCCATTTCATTGATTAATTAGACATACTATAAAAAAGTCTCCATTGTAAGAGCTCATTTTACCTCAAAAATAAAAGAAAAATCAAGTGAAAATGAAGAAGCCAAGCAACCAGAACAAAAAGGGGATAAAACAGAAAAATCCAATCGCGACTAGCACAATAAGAGATAATGGTGAACGAGGTGCTATCTCTTTCTCTTTAAAATCAGAAATCATGAAAAGATCCCACCATCTATTTTTTTTGATAACAACCGACCCGCTACTCATATGGCCTTGCTCCTGACCTCGTTGACGTCGAGCGGCAGTACCAAGAACATATAATGAAGTACCTTCCATCACAGCTGTTTCGACGAAACGTTTCTTCCCAGGCATTGTACGCGCGATCTCAAATGGAGGATTCTTATCGACAAACGTATCCCATTTTGATGGCATTGTATCTGTCCATTCCTCCATCGTTTTTCTACTCTTAAAGAAGATTGACGCCTTATGTGGATCTACGAGAACTTCCCCGGTCGAATCTTGTAGTAAAAAGGGAACTTTCTTGCGAATGTAGCGAATAGTTCTCCAGCCAGAGCTATTTTTTCCATGAGAATAACGTTGCAACTCCACTATAGAAATCACAGAAGGTTTCCCCGTTAAACCATGTAATTTTTCTTTGAAGAATTTTACGTTTCCTTTTAACTCAACCAATCCCATCGCGATACCACGTATTCTCGATGTAGGAAGATCCTGCAATTTTCGTCTTACCAACAGAGTATTATAGGCGACGTAGAACAAAAATAAACTAACAGTAAGGGAAATAAACGCCCAAAACCCTCCTATTGCAAAGAGAGATTCCCAGGATATGGACGTAGTGGTGGTGGTTACACTAATTGCCATATTTTGAGGAAAATAAAGATACTATAAAAAACCTTACTCACCAGCTTGCCACGCGAGAATATCCTCAGTTGATAACTTCTTCCCTTTCTTCATCTTCTCTTTCACTTCCGCACTTTTCTCACGCGCGATTGCTTTGAAATTTTTAGATGTTTGCTCATCAAAATGATCACCTAACTCTTTTACTTTTTTCTGCAATTCACCTTGCTTTTTCTTGAGATGTTCAAACTGTTTCTTAAATGTGATATATTTCTCAACGAGCGGTTTTTCTTCCCCTCTAAAACCCTTAATCTCTTCATATAACGTGTTCATTTCTTGATGTTTCGCTTGTGATTCAGACGCCTTTTCTTGCACTTTTTTATGTGATTGCTGCGCTTTCCGCCGTGTTTCAGATAACTGACCTGACGCAATACGTGCTTCTTTTTGTTCTTCACGTTGCACAGATATTTTCGCTAATTTTTTCTGTAATTCTTTAATTCGTTTCCGAAATTGCTGCTCTTTCGTAAATGAAATAACTTCCGTTTCAATTTTTTGTTCAAGCATTTCCATCTCACGCTTCATTTTACGTGGATCATCTGCATCTTTATCTTTATCATAACTTCGTGAAGAACGTTCCGTAGAAGTTGGTCGTTCTTTCACATCGCCTGCAACTTTTTTCACGGCAATGTTAAGTGTGTCACGTTCCGATTTTAACTTCTTGACTTCCTCGGTCAACACATCACGTTCTGCCTTCAGCGTCTTCAATTTGGTAGAACGAACTTTAATTTTATCTCGGATAGAACGTAATGAACGAAACATCTCTTCCTTCTCTTTATTAACAGTAGAAACCTGCGATCTAACCTGCGCTAACTCCTTCTTCACTGCGGCGAATTCTGTTCGTAATTGTTGTTCTTGCTCAGCCATGGTACTTGTACGTAATAAAAAAAAATAATAAAGAAGAAAAATTTATCCGAATAATGCGCCAAGACCTGCTGCTGCAGCTTCTTCCGCTTTACCGTCGTCTTCTTTTTTCTTCTCTTCTTTCTTCTCTTCCGCAGGTGCATCACCACTTGCTGCCGGAGCTGCTGCTGCTACTGGAGCTGCTGCTGCCGCCTTCGCGATCGCGTCCTCGATATTGACTCCGTCGAGAGCTGCGACAAGAGCTTTCACTCGTGCCTCGTCTGCCTGAACGCCTGCTGCTGTTAAGACCGCTTTCACTGCGTCTTCTGTGATGTCCTTTCCTGCTTTGTGAAGCAACATTGCACTGTAAACGTATTCCATTTTGTATTCCTCCCATATAATTGGTATGTTTATAAATTTGCCTCGCTTTTGACACTCGAAGCTTCACGCTCCGATTTTGCCAAAATGTCATCTCTTGTTTCTTCCGTCATGTATGCAGCCTCAACTGCGACTGCTTTCGCTTCCCGGAAGGCTTTCGAAACAAGCAACTCTGATGTTTCGGACGTGAAAATGCCAGCTTCCACTGCCAAATTAAACGCCCACTGTGCTGCTTGTGTGAAATTGTTTCTGTATTCTTCCTCATCAATGTGTAAGTCTTTCGCATTAAAGACCGTTCCACTTTCCCAGACTGCAACTAAATCTAACCCTAATTCCATTGGTTTGATATCTAACCTTTTCAACGTCTCTGCTAACGCAGCTGAAATTTCGTCGCCTTCCTTTGCGACAGTTACATCACTAATGATTGCTAATTTACCGTTATCTACCTTGGTCTTGATACCAACAGCAGCTAACTCGGAAATGATCGGACCTGGTGCGAAATTGGTTGCACCACCTTTCACTACAATTTCCTTTGGTGCGATCTGGCCTGCTTTCGCCGGTGCTTCTGATTTATTTTTTTGAATAAGCGCATAGACGCCAAATGGATTATCATCACTAAAAAGAAGCGCAGGCATACCTTTAATTTTTGCTGCAAGTTCTTTGATATGTTCTTTCCCTGATTTTTCAAGGGCAAGCACAAGCAATTTCTTTCGTGCCATCACTATCTCGACACCTTTCTCACGAAGCATTTCCCGCATTTTTTGTAATTGTTGCGCAGGCAAACTTTCCATGTTTAGCACACCAACGATCGGCGCTTTCTTTACTTTATCAACGATTCCTTGTACTAGATCCTGTTTTTGTTGGCTGACCATCTTACAAATTCACCGGTTTTCCCATCGTTAATTTAAGCGCGACACTTTTGATGTTTTGTGATTCATTTGGCAGATTTTTGACAGCTGCTTGATGAATTGTGATAATGTTATCAACAATTTCGTCGTCTGGTTGCGAATCTTTCCCCACCATACATTGTAAATTCGTTGCCTTATTTGCTCTAAGACGAACAGTTTTGTTCAATTTTGCAACTAACGGTTCCAAATTCGCGTTTGGTGGCACGACACATCCTAATTTAGGATTTGGCATTTTGCCACGTACACCAAGAACTTTTCCGAACGCTGCCGCAATCTTAGGCATTAATGTTGCTTGCGCGACGAAATAGTCGTATTGTTGTGCTAATTTCTTTGCTACCTTAGGATCTTTATATTTTGGAAAATCTTCTTCTGAGATAAGTAAATCACAATGTTTCTTCGCTTCTTCACTAAGTGCTAACCCACCAAAACAAGCTACTTTCACCTTCTTTCCTTTAGGATAATGAAGTGTCACGAAGAAATCAACAGGATTAGATTTGATCATAATGTTTTTCAAGTTAATAACCATGTCATATGACTGGGAGAATTGACGTTTCGGCTGTTTCTTCAGCTCAGCTAATGCTTTTTGAACGGTTTCTTTATTCATTATTGTCCTCCTACTGTGTGTAGTGTAACGGATTTATGAATAAGATTGTAGTTTGTTTATAAAGGTTGTGGTGGTTTAGGAGTGATTTACTCTTCGTCGTCCTTTGGCCCTTCCTTCATTTCCTTGACAGTTCGTTCAAACGCTTCAATTTGCTTCTCTGAAAGCTTATCAAACCGTAAATACGACTCTTTAATATTCCGTAAGAACAGATTTTCCAAATAGAATTCACGTGGAATGTCAAGCAACTTCTTATATTTCGCATCTTTCACAGGTTTATCAATCTTTTTCATGTGACATTCAACACAAATTGGAAATTGTCGACGTGAATACATCAACACCATGTTTTGTTTACACATCACACATCGTTGTTTAAATTTCGCAGCTCGAGCCATATGCTGAAAAGAAAGAACTCCTTTATTAAAGTATGGGCACCAGGTGAACTACCTCTGGCGGTTCACTCATTATGGCTCGCTCCCCTCACAATTCACCCAAACAACGTCTACGCTGCTAAAACGTGTTATCTTTTGTTTGTCTAATCTCTTCTTCGGTCGTAGTAATGAGAGAGATCCCTTCTTCTTGCATTATTTGTTCTATTTCCCAATATTCCACACCCAATAATTCAGCAGCTTCTCTCACAGTTAGTTTCTTTTCTTTCAAAGAGAGCATTACCTTCGATTTGAGTTCTGTTTTTAATCCTTCTGCTACCAGTTGCCGTATTGCTGTCGAGCGATCTTCTAGCCGTTGCTCAGCGTAAAAGTCAACCCTCTTCAATAGTTCAGGGTACATTGTTGTATTAACTCTCATCATTTCCGCCATTTTCATAGTCCTCCTACCTTCTCGTATGCCTCTTTTGTTTTTTCAGACAACCTTTTACAGTCGACTAATACTCGTAGTGCATTTGCACATTCCTTTCTTGTCATTCTTTTTGTTTTTACCAGGTGTAATAAGATGTCAGGAGTATTTCGTACCTCAATTCGCTCTGCTCTTGCCCTCCTTCCAAGCTTAATATCATCAGCAAATAAATAATCCTTTTTTTCTTTCGCTAAACTAATTACCTTACTATCTATAACACTAACACCTGAAAATAGTTCCTGTTTTTTCACTTTTTCAATGGTCACTGTCTTAGTATCAAAGACATCTTTTATTCGTAACGCATCGACAAATCCCAAATGTATACCTCTCTCAACACATTCTTCGTATACATCTTGGATAGTAATGGTTTTGCCATTCAACAATGCCAACACATCTAGTTTTTGGATTTTAGCGAAGCTAATTAGTGTTGACGAATCGATGACTGGCATACGTAGTGTGCAGTAAGCACACGGAGTATATAAATGTTCCCACAATTCACCCAAACAACGTCTTTTGGAGATAGATTTATAAATGACACTTGCCAGTAGTGAATTAATGGCTAATCACTCAAAACAAGCATATCTTGAAGAAATACGAAAAAACCTCTCTACCGGCAATCACGTACGAGAATTCTATCAGACTTTTTCCGATCTGCTACAAGAACAAGGAGGGAGGGATGGAAAGCTCGGCCAGTTACTTGCAGTAGGATTAGAAAGAGAGAACGCATACGAACGGCACGATGCTGCACGAGTTACGCAATTAGATCACGTTGTGAATGAGATGCAAACAGAATTGTATGCAGGAAGAGGGTTTGAAATTAGGAAAGAAGTGTATGGGTTGCCCGTAGAGGTTAAGATAACCGAGGGAGATTTGCATACAATCATGAGCGAAGAAGAGTTAGTCTATGGGATTTCAGGGGATTTTAGACTTAGGGATGCACTTGAGCTGCAAGAACGCATCACACAGATTAAGTTATTCAATCGAGAATTGGATACCCGTGATGTTATGACCCTATCACAATTTGGCCATCTACAAAGCCTGAAGATTGGATATAAGGGTATTGGATATAGGGGTATTGGACCACAAGGAGCACAACAAATTGCAACGATGAAAAACCTTCAAAGACTAAATATTGAAAGTAATTATATTGGAACAGAAGGAGCACAACATATTGCAACGATGAGAAACCTTCAAACACTAAATATTGCATGGAATGATCTTGAACCACAAGGAGCAGAACAGATTGCAAGGATGAAAAACCTTCATACACTAAATATTGAACGTAATGGACTTGGACCATATGGGGCACAACAGATTGCAAGGATGAGAAACCTTCACACATTAAATATTCGAGGTAATGATATTGGAACTAGAGGAGCACAACACATTGCAAGGATGAAAAACCTTCACACACTAAATATTGGAGGCAATTTTATTGGAGCAACATATATTGCACAGATGAAAAACCTTCACACACTAAAGATTGCAAAGAATAGTCTTGGAACTAGAGGAGCACAACAGATTGCAAGGATGAAAAACCTTCAAAGACTAGATATTGGAGGTAATGATATTGGACCACAAGGAGCACAACAAATTGCAACGATGAAAAACCTTCACACATTAAATATTAGAGGTAATGATATTAGAACAGAAGGAGCACAACAGATTGCAACCATGAAAAAC
>NZBO01000051.1 GCA_002686315.1 archaeon
CTTGGAAGGGCAAGGCAAAGATGCTATCATGAATATCTTCCCGCAAATGATGACGAACCATTTCAAACGTAATCCTTTTTCGTGGCATTCAGGTAAAGGCGTTATCCCTATGCATTTGGAAGATGTAAGTGGCACGTTTGTGTACGAGGATGAACAAGTGCTTGTGGTGATTCCACCTCAAGGTATTGTTGCAGGTCATCTTGAGTTATATTCCAAAGTGGAAGAGAACGATATCACAAAGTTATCGCAAGAAGAGGCGTTCCATTTCTTCTCCACTGCCTCATTATTATCAACGGCAGTGTTTGAAAATCTTGGATGTCACGCAACGAATATCATTCTGAAGTCAGGTGTGTCAGATGGTAATCCCAATGGCAAATTAGTGGCGCACGTGTTCGCGAGAATGCAGGATGATGAGTTGAAATATATTCATTGGCAACCAACGCAACCTAAATATGATTTGGATCAAGTTAAAGAGAGAATTAAAGACAAGACATGGAAAGTACAGTATGGAGCTGTGAAAGAAGAGGCCAAAGTTGCATTGCCTTCTACTCCCGGCGTGATGAAAATAGGTGCCACAAAAAAGAAGTCTGGGAATGCTGAAGATGAAATTCGGAAGGCTATCAATGCAATGACAAAATGATTTTTATCTTCCCTACTTTTTAGTAGTATTCTTCAAACATTTTATATAAGATCTCATTTTTTTGTTTTATAACACTATTGCAACAGGTGAATAACAAATGAAAAAACTATTACTTTCCATTCTGATTTTATTAACAATAAGCATGATTTCAGTTCATGCTGCCGGTACAACATGTGGTGTTGATGGTGATACATTAACGCTTAAGAAAGGTCTTGTTGTTGAGAATTTCGATACATTTTATTGTTCTTTTGCAGGTCACAGCTATAAACGTGTTTGCACTGAATCTGGTTTTACGTCAGTCTTAGACGAGAAATGTAATAATGGATGTGAAGATGGTGCATGTGTTCTTGTTGCGGAACCAGAACCAGAACCTCAACCAGCTGGTATGTGTAAAGATAGTGATGGTCTTGATAATGGTAACCAAGGAAAAACGATAAGTGTATTTCAGAATGAATTTGCCAATTTTAGAGACTATTGTTCAACCTCATTAGATTATTTTGGTCAAGATAGCCTTGATGCTGAACTAGATGGTAATGAAGTTGGTGTTGTTGAAGGTTTTTGTGTTAATCTAGAAGACGAGCAAGTTAATGAAGGGGTTATGGGTCAAACAAAATGGTTTGAATGCGAGTTCGGATGTAACAAAGGTGCATGTCTTCCTGAACCAGTAGAACCAGTAGAACCAGAGGAAGAAGAACCTGAACCAGCACAATGTGTTGTTGAGATTGAATGGTTTGGCGATTTTCAAAATCCATTTGATGGACGATTTTACAATCATACTTATCCTCAAATAGTACGTGATTTTGGTGAGCAGGTAGAATTCACATTCAAACATTTTCCTCTGAACGATATTCACGATCGTGCATTACCAGCAGCGGAAGCGGCGGAATGTGCACGTGACCAAGGACGATTCTGGGAGTATGCAGATCATCTTTTCACAAATCAGCAAGCTCTAGAAGATGGGCATTTAGAATGGTATGCAACAGATTTAAACATGGATGTTGCAGGATTCAACAAATGTCGAAATCTAGACATTCATCTTGATGAGATTCAGGAAGATTTTGATGAAGGTACTGAGAGAGGAGTACGAGGCGTTCCACACTTCTTTGTTAACGATCAACCAATTCCAGGTGCGCAACCGTATGAAAACTTCCGACGAGCAATTAACGAAGAATTGGTTGCATGTGGTGGTGAACCAGTAGCAGAAGAAGAGGAACCTATCTTTGAAATAGGATGTGGTCAAGTTGTATATGAAGACGAGCTCTTCTCTCCATTTGTAGAAAATGAATTTGGACCTGTTTTTGAAATAGTGAACATTGACCAGGATGGTGACCAATATGTTTTTACAATTCATCATGATGCAACGAACGAACAAGAAATAATTGTTGCCGCTATTGGTGATGAGTTTTTCCTTAATGAGGAAGGGGATGCGTACCTTTTTACTGTTGTAGAAGGTGCGAATGGTATTGGTCTTCGATATCTGTGTGATGGTGGTCCTGAAGAAGATCCTGAACCACGTGGAGATTTTGTTGACTTAACCAAAATAGGTGATAATTATCTTGAGATAGGTAATAGTCGTCGAGACAGAGAGAGTATTGCGGACAATTATGATTTTGTTGACGATTCAGATTTAGTTGTTCTTGAAGATGGTGATTTTAGAACTAGAGATGGCGTTTATTCATATGAACAGTTTATCAATTTCTTTGGAAGAGGTGGTGCTACTGGTTATGCTGCTTATACGGAAGATGATGACGATGTTACAGATACTTTTTTAGTTTTTGAAGATAATGAACTTATGTTTGAATACGAACTTGATTTCGTTGAATCTGTCGAATCTGAACTGATTGATGGTTCCTACGAAAGCATGCTTGATCTTGACTTGGAAATCATGAGCATAGACTATCGAATCGTGCAAGCTGATTCACCTTTTGGTGAAGAAAGTCTTCAATTGACTTTAATGAGTGGTGCAGTACGTAGTACACTTGCCCTTGATGATGAGAGAGAATATGACATACGTGGGGAAGATTATCATGTTACCGTTCGTTTCATTGAACAAAATGGTGTCATCTTTGTGGTTAATGGAGAACAAACGCCTCGGTTACGAAAAGGAGATGTCTACATTCTACGCAATGATCTCGTGCTTGGTGTTTCTGATATTCTTTTCCAGGAAGGCGGGATTCACAGAGTGTCATTCTTTTTAGGAGCAGAGAAAATGGAACTTCGTGATAACGACCTTAATGATGACGAAAGTTCTCATGAAGTACGTATAAATGGAGAAACAATAGATGGTGCGGAAGTTTTTCTTGATGGTTTTACTGATGCGAATGGTCGGTTAAATCTTAATGGATTCAAGGTAACAATGCGTGCAGATGATGACTATTTCATTGCTGAGGGAGAAAGTCTTCTTGAACAGCCGGAATTGGATGAAAAAGATCTTCTCTTCACACAAAATTTTGATATTCTCTACGAAGGTATGACAAACGAAGAGACAACAGAGATCGCATTACGCTATGGTGCAACAAGTGAAGTCTATTCCTTACGATTCACAAATACACAAAGGGATGAAACATTTTTTCCACTCTACACATCAGTACGAGATAGTTTTGGAAGTGTTGATGTATCTGATTCACTTTTAATTGAACCGGGAATAATTCAAGAAGAAAATATGTTCATTCTCAATAGTGCGGATAATGCAACCTCTGTGACAAATGTCGTTCAATATAAGAGTGCAGGTTCTAATGGAGAAGCAGATCCAAGTGCATCGTTTAGAATTTTTGCAACGGGCGAAACAATTGAGCGACCTGTCGCCTTTGAAAATGGGATAGCATCCTTTACGTTACGCTTATCTGGTGTAACGTACACTTTTGAAAGTGTCGGAGACACAAACCAAGATGATTATGATATCAGGTTTGTTGAAGCATCAGAGGGACCAGGAATGAATAACGAGTTATGGGTTCTAGGTGGAACGCGAATTCAACTTGATAATGAAGATGGCAATTATACTGCTACTATTGACGTTCCTGATCCGGATGATTATGATGACGTAATGCCAGTTCCCGTTGTGATGGAATTCTCGGAAGAAGATGGAAGAGTAAGAATGAATCTAGTTGGTCCAACTCTCGTCTCTCCAGATGATGATGATGATAATTCATATGGTTGGACATCGATGGGTGCATTCATACGGCTTGATCAGAGAAGTAGGAGTGCTCAATTCAGAATGGACGTGCCGGAACAGCAACGATTTCCCCAAGTATACATGGTGTCAAATGCTGCCGCTAACGTTGTCGAAGATCCTCGAGAAGATCCGGAACCACAGGAAGATCCAAACGACCGTCTTTCATGGCTTGTACGTGGAGAAAATGACGTTTTCGAATTATTAAATACAAATCTTGTTGATATCGAAATTGAGATGTTACATGATCTCGCACCTGTTGTTGGACCTGAAGAACTTCGAATCTTGGATGATGATGAACTCGTTACAGGCGGAGATCTATATCCATACACACAACGACTCTATTTTGATGCAACACAACGTGAGAATGGGTTTGTCTACTATGGTCTTGAGAATGATGATGATGAAGTAGACGATTTCCTTATCTTTGATGGCGGGGAACCACTCGCACGGTATAAGATGGAATTCGAAGACCCTGTTCTAGTAGATAATGATCTTGTTGGCGGAAAATTGACAATGCTTGGCAAAGAGTATTACATTACCGGTGCTTTTCATGACAGAGAATTTGCACGAATCGACGTAATGGGCGGAGCAGTGTTAGATTCTCTTGATGAAGGTGATAGCAAAGGCTATGCCATAGGCAATGGAGAGTATGAGGTTGAACTTGTCTTTATGGATGAAGATGATGCTATCTTCTTTGTGAATGGTGAACGAACACCTCGTTTAGAAGAAGGGGAAGTATACATACTTGCGGACGGTCTTGCTCTTGGTATCAAGGACATTTTTTTCCAAAATGGTGCCGGTGGTATCCATCAAGTGGAGTATTTCCTTGGCGCGGAAGAAATTCAGTTACGTGATAGTAACGTTGAAGATAATGAAACGACGTTCCTTCGTATCAATCATGAAATTATTGACGGTGCCGACGTTCGTCTCAATGGTGAGGTAGATGGCGATGACATTCTTTTGGAATCAATCGAGATTTTGATGCTTACAGAAGATGACTACTATGTTGCAGAAGGACAACGATTGAGTGAGGCGATTCGATTTGCAGGAGACGAAACTGACGTCCTATTCACGCAAAATTGGGACATATACTATGATGGGTTGACAGAGGAAGAGACACATGATATCCGTCTTGTGCCGAATGCAGGCGATGCGTTACGCTATGATCTTTTTTGGTTTGACGCGAATGGGAATGAAGTACGAATGTATTCCTTGGCAAGTCTTGCAAATGATGGTGATCTTGTTCTTGGTGATCGTGGAAGGTGGGAGTCACCCACATTTGTTCTGGATGAACGTGTTGATATACGCCAATGGGATCAGTTTGTGACGACTATTGGCAATCTAGAAGATGGTACTGCACGTAGTTTCCTGTATGATTTTAGAGGGGGTGATGTCGTTGATGGGAACGGTCGGATCACGATTTTTGCAAAAGGAGAAGGACGATTCTATGAATTTCGAGTTGAAGACGGGCAGGCAATGTTACATGTAGGAGACCGTCGTCATCTCATTACTGTCACTGATGATGAAACACTTCGTATCGACCTTAATGGCGATGGTGATTTTAACGATACTGTTGAAATCGTTGATCAATTTGGTGCAATGATAACGATTGGTGCTGCGTTTGAACGAGGCGTGGAACAGCATGAAATTAACGTTACAATCACGACGCCGAACGAAGATGATTACGATACCCTTCGACCAACACCTATACAAGTTGTCATCACGGAAGAAAATGGCGAGTTAGAACTTGATTTCGGTCCGTTAACCCAGCTTCCACTTCTTGAAGGTGATGTGTATCAAGGATATACATCCATGGGTGCATTCGTGACGTTAACAGATGAAATTGGGGAGTCAAATGAATTCGTGATGGAATATCCTGAACATCAACGAGTACCTCAAGTCTATATCGTTTCGAATGCGGTAGACATTGACGTTGTGGCGAGAGATGCAGATTGCGCAGTAGACCTTAGCGGGTATCCATGTTTCTTTGTGGAGGATGGTGACTTCAATGGATTAATCGTTGTAGGAGATGAAGCGCAAGCAGTCGATGTTCTTGCAGCAACAGATATCGCGGCAGGAATGCGGTATAGGGACGATAATGGTGTACTTCAGGCTCCTCACTTTAACGGTGCACCGAGACTTGCAAGTGAAATTGCAGATCCAACTGCACAGAATCTGATTGTAATTGGCAGTCCATGTGTAAATCCTGTTACGGCAGAACTCTTTGATGACCCTGCAGATTGTACTGAAGGATTCCGTCCAGGAACATCCAGAGTGAAACTCTTTGAACATGCGAATGGTAACGTGGCAATGGTAGTTGCAGGATTTACGGGAGCAGATACGAGGTTGGCTGGACGAGTTATTGCAACAAGGTGGGATGAACTCTTTGGCAGGGAAGTTGAGATAGAAGGTGTCACCGCAAATGACGCTGTCATCCGAGAACCTCGTGCAGAAGCAGCTGAAGAACCAGTAGAGGAAGCAGTAGAAGAATAAATCTTATTCTATTTTTTCTTTTAATTCATTGACATTAATCTGATCTAACTTCACGCCTTTCAATTCCACGATTTTTGCGGCCATTATGCTTCCTAAATTAGCAGCCTTTTGAAGATCCCATCCTTGTGTGTAGCCATAGAGAAATCCGGCAGCGTACGTATCGCCCGCACCAGTTGTATCAAGTGCAATTGCAGACACTGGATCGATCATGACGATTTCGCCGTTGTGTGAAATGTATGATCCTTCCGCTCCCACTTTGACAATTGCAATATCACATACATCTCCCAAGATAGAGACTGCTTCTTCCGGTGGTTTGCCAGTCCATTCCGTTGCTTCAGTTTCATTGACAAACACAATATCACAATCTTGTAATGCTTTTGTTAACACATCTCTATTACGTCGTATAACGCCCGGATCTGCTAAATCAATTGCTATTTTGGTGTTATGTTTTTTCGCCAATTCAATTGCATGTAATGCGACGTCTGCCTCACCTTCAAATTGGTATCCTTCTAAAAAGAGAATCTTGCTTTCGGCGATATCTTCTTCTATAACGTCCTCTCTCGCGAGGTGTATTGCAGCGCCTAAATGTGTTGAAAAAGAGCGTTGGGAATCAGGTGTGATAAAGGTAATGGCATGTCCTGTAATTGCATCGTGATTATTTGTTGTATGCGTGACATTATGTCGCCGCATTTCTTCAACATAGAATTCGCCATGAGTATCGTTCCCCACTTTGCCAATAAGGATTACATTCCCTCCTAGCAAGC
>NZBO01000052.1 GCA_002686315.1 archaeon
GATTTTTTCTTTCTTGCTTTTTGTAACATGGAATTACTGAAGTCAATCCCGTACACTGTACAACCTGGCGGATAATGTCGGAGATTTAAACCAGTCCCAACTCCCACTTCCAAGATTTTATCTCCTTTTTTAATATCTAAATTTCGTATGACTTTAGATCTATCAAAATGAAATATCTTATCTATTATGGAGTCATATATCGTAGACCAGAATCTGTACCGTGCCTGTATGTAGTGCGAGGAAACCATTTCATAACCTCTTTCGCTTCAATAAAAGCGCATTCGTTACAACACTCACCGAACTTAGTGCCATTGCGCCACCTGCAATCATCGGGTTAAGTAACCATCCAGTCCATGGATATAATAATCCGGCTGCTATTGGGATACCCATCACATTGTAGAAAAGTGCCCAAAACATGTTCTGTTTAATCTTTTTCATGGTAAGTCTGCTTAATCTGATAGATCGTGGGACGTCAAGCAAGTTGTTTCGCATTAACACGATATTTCCCGATTCCATTGCCACATCCGTACCGGAACCCATCGCGATACCAATATTTGCTTGCGCTAACGCAGGTGCGTCATTGATACCGTCACCTACCATCGCAACTAATCCTTTCTTTTGCAACTTCTTCACATGATTGAGTTTTTCTTCTGGCAATACTTCCGCAAAGAAATGTGTGATACCTGCCTTTTTAGCAATAGCCACCGCAGTTCGTTCGTTATCACCCGTAATCATGTATGGGACAATTCCCATCTTCTTTAACATGCGAACTGCTTTTGGCGAATCTTGTTTAATTTCATCCGCAACAGCGATAATACCAAGCATTTTTGTTCCTTTTGCAACGATCATTGCCGTTTTCCCTTCTTCTTCAAGACGTTGAATATCTTTTGTGAATAATTTAAAAGAAATTTTTTGTTTCGTCATTAATTTCTGGTTGCCAATAAAATATTGCGTAGATCCTATTTTCGCACGAACTCCATGGCCAGTTATAGCCTTAAAACCAGTTACTTTCTTATGCGGTACTTTTTTCTCTTTGCCATATGCAACAATCGCATCCGCTAAAGGATGTTCAGATTGTGCTTCGATACTTGATGCAATAGAAAGCAATGTTTTCTGGGTAATCCCTTTTGCAGCAAGAACATCTGTTACTTCTGGCTCACCTTTTGTGATCGTACCTGTTTTATCAAAAATGACATATTTCAATCCATGCGCCATTTCTAACGCATCGCCGCCTTTAATTAAAATTCCTTTCTTCGCACCCATACCCGTTCCAACCATGATGGCAGTCGGTGTTGCCAATCCTAGCGCACATGGACATGCAATAACAAGTACGGCAACAGCTGCAAGAAGCGCGAACCCAAATTCCGCATGCACAAGCGAAAACCATACCATTAATGTAAACAATGAAATGAAGACCACGATTGGCACAAAATAAGATGATATTTTATCTGCAAATCGTTGAATTGGTGCTTTCTTTGTTTGTGCTTCTTCGATAAGTTTAATAATTCGCGCAAGCGTTGTTTCTGATCCTACTTTGGTAGCATTCATCATGAAACTTCCTTGTTTATTTAACGTCGATCCAATAACTGTATCCCCTTTCCTCTTCTCAATTGGAAGGCTCTCACCAGTCACCATACTTTCATTAATAGAAGAATGACCTTGCACAATTATTCCATCTACCGGAATCTTAGATCCTGGTTTCACACGAATTTTATCATCTTTTTGAACATCATCAATATTCACTTTCATTTCTTTCCCATTTCGAATAACAATCGCGGTTTTGGCACCTATTTTCATTAATTTAGAGATGGCTTCACTGGTTCGTCCTTTCGCAAGCGATTCCAAATATTTCCCAAACAAGACTAATGTGATAAGGACCGCGGATGTTTCGAAATATTGGTGACCTGTTTGTGTGAATAACACAATATAGACAGAATAAAAATACGCAGCACTTGTTCCAAGCGCGATAAGTGTATCCATGTTCGCAGTTTTATTTTTAAGTGCTCCCCATGCTCCTTTGTAAAACGTTGCACCGATATAAAACTGGATTGGTGTCGCTAATATCCAAAGAATGTAATCTTGGAATGGGATGGGATTAGTCATAAAAAACATACCTAAGATAAGTGCAGGAACTGCAAGAATTGAACTAAGAATAACTTTATGTTGCAGTGTACGCAATTCTTTTTCCTTCGCTTTTTTTTGTGCTGCATAATCTGTTTTTTGCTGCTCATACGCAGTATATCCCTTTCCTTTAATATTCTTGATGAGAGCAGGAATATCAGTTTTTGTTTGATCAAATTCAATCGATGCTTTTTCTGTAGAAAAATTTACGACTGCATGTTTCACTCCAGGTGCTTTCTTCAATGATCGTGTAATAACTGCAACACAACTTGCGCATGTCATCCCTTGTATTTGTAATGTCGTTTTCATTTTTCACCATCCAAAATTTTACAACAATACTCTTTCATATGCGCATCAATAAACTTCATGAGTGGTTTGATTGTTTTCGTATTAACAGTATAATATCGATATTTCCCCTGCTTTTCCATAAAAACCATACCGTGATGTTCTAACACTTTAAGGTTATGTGAGACCATTGTTTGTTCAAAACCAGTTTTTGTACAAATCTCTCCGACGTTTTGTTTTCCTTGACGAAGAACATTAACGATTTGTAACCTATTTGGATTCGCCAATGCACCAAAAAAGAATTGGTATGTTTCAAGTGAATGTTTCATCATATGATGAAAAGGTCACACGTACTATATAAATATTGCGGTACAAACCTATTTTTCCTCAAAATTAAGTGCAGCAGAGTTCACACAATACCTCTTTCCGCTTGTACCAGGACCGTCATCAAACACATGACCAAGATGACTCCCGCATTTCTTGCATGTTACTTCAGTTCGAACCATCCCCATTGAACGATCCTCATGCAATTCCACATTTTCTGTATTTTTAGGATCTGTGAAAGATGGCCACCCAGAACCAGAATCAAATTTGGTCTCAGAAGAAAATAAGTCAGTGCCACACCCCGCGCATGTATACATACCCGACTTTTTGTTATGCAACAATTTCCCAGTACCTGGCATTTCCGTTCCTTTCTCCCGCAGGATACGATATTGTTCAGGCGTTAATTTTGTTTTCCACTCTTTATTTTCCATCTTACAATAGGCATTACCAACTATTTAATTGTTACGATCGAAGATTATATCCTTTCTTAAATAAATGAACACAAAGTACAAAGAAAATAAGTGTTAACCCAGTGATAATACCAACGGAGTACATTAATGGTATGTCTGAAAACCCTAAAAAACCGTAGCGAAACCCATCCACCATATACAAAACAGGATTAAATTGGGCAACGGTCTGCCAAAGAGGAGGTAACATTTGAATAGAGTAAAACACGCCACCAAGATACGTTAACGGGGTGATGAGAAATGTACTAAAGACACTCATTTGATCGAAATTTTTCGCCCAAAGAGCTGTCACGATACCTGCAAATGCAAAAAGGAGAGACGTCATCACAATAAAGAACAGTAAGATGCCATAACTATATACAGTCAAATTTGTGAAAAATAAACTCACAACCAATATTCCAACACCAACTAATAACGCGCGAACTAACGCACCAATCGTTAACCCTGCAATAATTTCCCAGTATGAGATAGGCGCAACAAGTAATTCCTGGACACTTCCTTGAAACTTTTGTAAGTATAATGAAAACGAAGTTGCAGCGTACGCAGACATGATAACCCCCATCATTAATAATCCTGGAACAATAAATTCTAAGTACGAGACACCAGCAATATCCGTAATTCTGCTTCCCAGGGAATACCCAAAGATAACAATAAATAACGATGAAGTTAGAATAGGAGGAATGAGTGATTGTGTCCAAATTCGAAGAACGCGACTAATTTCTCGCCGTGTTAATGTTGCTAACGCCGTGTAACTCATTGTGTCAACTCCAAGAAAATGTCTTCCAATTTCTTATCGTTATGTTTTTTCTTCAAATTCACCTTGGTATCTAACGTGACAATCTCTCCATGATTAATGATTGCGATTCGTTCACACAACGCTTCCGCTTCTTCTAAGTAATGAGTGGTAAGTAAGATTGTCGTTCCTTCTTTGTTTAATTTTTTCAAGTATTTCCACATTACTTTCCTTGTTTCTACGTCAACACCAGCTGTCGGTTCGTCTAAAATCAATATTTTCGGTTTGTGAAGTAATGCACGCGCGATCATCACTTTGCGTTTCATTCCTCCGCTAAGTGTTCGCATTCGCACATCTCGTTTTTCCCATAATCCTAACGCAGTTAACAACTCTTTAATTCGATCGTGTCTTTCATCTTTTGGAATCTCAAAATAACCAGCATTGAAGTAAAGAAGTTTGTAGACTTTCTCAAAAATATCGAAATTAAACTCTTGCGGTACTAACCCAATTAACGCGCGAGCATCCCTATATTCCATTTCCACATCTTTCCCAAATAATGTTACCTTACCTTTCGTTTTGTTCACTAATCCTGTTAAAATGCCAATCGTTGTAGATTTCCCGGCACCGTTTGGTCCTAGAAGACCAAAGAATTCACCAGGTTTAATGTCTAAGGAAATTCCTTTGAGCGCTTCTGTGTTAGGATACGTTTTTGTGAGGTTAGTTATAGAAATGGCGTTCATGGTCTATTTTATTCTGTTGTTGATATAAAGGTTATGGTGAAAGAAAAGGTTACGTTTCTAATTTTTGTAATAATTGTAATGCTGTTTTATCAAATTTGGAGAATGCAAACCACTTTTTCCCTACATCCTTTAATGAAGCTCCGATATGATATACTTTCTTTTCATCAATTATAAGAAATCGGTCGTGTGATTTTGTAAATTCTTGTATCTCAATTGGAGCATATTGTGAATTGAATTTTTGCAGATCGAGACGAAAATTTCTGTTGGGTTTTGTGTAGACAACAACTTTTACTCCTTTCTTTCTTTTATTCAATAATACTAATACTGATTCGTCAATATAATTATCTACTAATACAATAGATTTAGTCGCACTTTTGACCAAATCAGCAACGAACGTGTATGCATCAAAGATTTGGCCATCAAAAAATATGCCTTTTGAGGGTTTGAGGCCTCTTTCTTCAATAAGATCAAATATTTGTTCAAATTTGGAGTCATGTTCCAATAATTTGTGTTCCGTTCTATCAATTCGTTGAAATAATGTTGCATTTTCTTGAAGAAATCGTCTCATTGACACAAACGCTCTCATGATGTGGATATTGACTTCAATTGCTTTTGTGCTTCGTAAAATGCCAGAGAGCATAGCAATTCCTTGCTCTGTGAACACATAAGGAAGTTTTCTCCTGCCACCCCAATCAGATCTTGAAGTCGCATTTTGCGACTTCAAGTTTTTGGCCTCTTCTCTTGTAAGTTGAAACATGAAATCAGAAGGGAATCTCTGGCTGTTTCTCTTTACTTGTTCATTCAATCTTTTTGTGTCTACATCGTACAATAAAGCTAGATCAGTATCAGAAATGACATTCAGTCCTCGAATCAAATGGATTAATTTTCGAATGTTATCTACTTTCCTTAAAGGTATCGCATTTTGCGATACTACATTAATTTCTGGATCCATTTTCATAAGAAAAAGAAAAAATTAATTAAAATCTCGCAATCCGGACTCTTCTACGTAAAAACAAGTTTCCGCTTCAGGCAAATTTGGAGAGTCAATTAACTTAGCCACCCGACTTCCTTTCCGACCTTTACGCAAGTAAATTCGAAATGTACTTGCATGTGCTACGATATGTCCACCAATACTTGCAGTCGGATCGCCAAAGAACTGGTCCGGCTTGGCCATAACTTGATTTGTTACATACACGCAAAGATTATGAGATGATGCTAACTTTGCCAGCGCATGTAAATGGCGATTCAGTTTCTGCTGTCGCTCCGCTAAGGTACCTCGACCGATATATTCCGCTCGAAAATGTGCTGTGAGAGAATCAACCACCACTAACTTCACATTATTTCCTTTCTGTGTGATCAAACTGTCCACTTGTTCTGCAAGAAGCATCTGATGGTCAGAGTTAAACGATTTCGCGACCATGATCCGTGAAAGTGCATCGTCCTCATCCAAATCGATGCCTTGCGCCAGTTGTTTAATTCGCTCCGGTCGGAACGTATTCTCAGTATCAATATAGACAACCTTCGCATCTGGATACGCTTTAAGCGTGTTGACGGTTAACAAATGACCAATCTGTGTTTTTCCAGACCCAAATTCACCAAAACATTCCGTGATCGCGCCAGTTTCAAAGCCACCACCCATAAGGTCGTTAAATCCTTCACTTCCAGTAGAGAGTTTCAAAACGGTTGCTCTTCTTCTTAACACTTCCGTCCCTGTCTCGAACCCCATTTTCATGGAATCACGAGCCGCGTTGATCATTTTTCTCGCAACAGATTCACTGGCACCAGATGCCTCACAAAGTTGACCAATAGTAGATACCGCTATCGACATTAAGTCGTGAAAGCCTGCCGATTGCAATTTCTCTGCCGTCGCCGCACCAACGCCAGGAAGGTCGGTGATAGATAATTTCTCCATTTCTAACTCTTCCTGCTCTTCAATAGATTCAGCTGACTTTTCAGGTGCTTGTTCGATCGATTCCTTAATTGTTGGTTGTTCATCCATGTGTACTTCTTCTATGATTGTTTCATCCATTTTTAATATTACCTCTTGTTTTTTCGCCATTTTTACACACTCGCAAATAACGTTTGTTCCGTTAAGACAATATACTCATACGCCTTTTTGAGTACGACTTCCGCCTTTGGCACATCATTAATGCGTAGAGAACTTGTTGTATGCCACGTGCCTTCTTTTTGATACGACCGTTCTAACGAAACAGTTCTATATTCCACTGTTTCGCCAGTTGGACGTTGGCCTTGATTTAACCAGACCGTTGCAGAAATCGCGCCTGCTCGAAATTTTTTTTCCGGCAGGTTTCCTTTTTTTGTAGCTGTCGCTACCTCNTTTGTTTGTTTCATTTTTTATACCTCGTTGCTTATCGCATTTTTTTTCAAACCACTATTGCTAATGGTGAGGGTACCTTGTTTGGTACGATATCTATTTTCTTCTAGGGGTTTATATAGCTTAGCCGAGGTTGACCAGTGTGGGGAGTGGGTGATGTAAAAGTCGTTAAACGTCAAAATATAGAGGATAGAAGCAATTTAGCACTGGACAAATGGAAGGAGAAAAAGTGGGGAGTGGGATAAAAGAAAAAAATAATTACGCCACCACAACCCCTTTCCAGAACGCAACATACCCCGTAATTCCAAGCTCTTTCGCCTTCGGAAGCGGATCCGGATAATACCAAGCAGCACCTTTGTTTATTTCGCCATTCACAACGATATCGTAATAGGACGCCTTGCCTTTCCATGGACACATTGAATGTTCACTAGAATCTGTAAAGAATTCTTTCTTGAGTGAATCTGACGGGAAATACTGATTCCCTTCCACTTCGATACACGTATCTGATTCTGCGATAATGTGTCCGTTCCATGTTGCAGTAGTCATGTTTTTGTAAAGAAAGGAGAAGTTAAAAAGGTTACGATCACGAACAGAACAAACTACCAAAACTATGCAAAAACAAAACAGTTATAAACCAATCAAAAATACATTTTGTATGACATCTGAACCATTGTTAGCAACATCTTCTCCATATATTGAAGTGAAAAAATCACGTATTCATAACAATGGTGTTTTCGCACGAATGGATATTCCGAAAGGTGTGAGAATTATTCAATACGTTGGTGAGAAAATAACGAAGAGGGAAGCTGATAGACGCGCAGATCTCGTGATAGAAGAATCTAAAACAAGTAAGACGTTAGGTGCTGTGTATTTGTTTGAATTAAACAAACGATATGATATTGATGGAAACGTTCATTGGAATACAGCGAGATTTATTAACCACTCCTGTTCTCCAAATTGTGAAACGATTAACGAAGATGGCAAAATTTGGATTGAATCAACAAGAAACATCAAGAAGGGAGAGGAGTTAGGATACAATTACGGCTACGATTTTGAAAGTTATGAAGAACATCCATGTAAATGTAGTTCCTCGGCGTGTGTTGGCTATATTTTACAAGAGAAACAGTGGAAGAAGTTGCAGAAGAAATAAATTCTAAAAATGTGTGACTACAAACGAAGAAAAAACGAAATATTTAAATAGTTGTAGTCACACAGATTAAGTATGGTTGAAATTCGAAAAGAAAGACGCGGAGCAAAAACATATTATTACATAGAACATTCAGTTCGGGAAGATGGATCCGTACGCAAGAAACGATTTTATGTAGGTGAAACGCTTCCCAAAAACATCGAGAGTATGAAAAAAAAATTCTTGTATGATATTTTTAAAGAAAAATGGTTCCCTTTTTTGGATTCTATCAAAAGAGCGCATACTAAGGAAATAAAAACGATGCCAAAATCTGCTCAGAAAAAAGAATTAGAACATTTTATGATCAAATTTACGTATGAGACACAACGTATCGAAGGATCAACACTCTCACTTCGAGAAACGGCAGATTTACTTGAAAAAGGAATTACCCCTGGCGAAAAACCAATTGCTGATGTAAAAGAAGCAGAAGCACATCGAAACCTTTTCTATGAAATGTTGGAATATAAAAAAGACTTGAAACAGCAAATTGTCCTTTTATGGAACAAAAAGCTGTTGCAAAGTACAAAACCGGATATTGCAGGAAAAATACGGAAGCACCAAGTAACCATAACGGGAACAACATTTATGCCTCCGTCACCCGTAGAAGTTGATCCCATGCTAAGAGATTTTTTCAGATGGTATAAGAAAAAGAAAAAAATTCACCCAGTCGAATTAGCGGCGTTGGTTCATCTCAAGTTTGTAACAATTCATCCTTTTGGAGATGGGAACGGACGAATTAGCAGATTAATGATGAATTTCGTACTTTACAAACATAAATATCCATTGTTTTCTATTCCGTATACAGGAAGAAGTAGTTATTATACAGCATTAGAACGTTCACAAGTCAAAAAAGAAGAATATATCTTTGTTCAATGGTTTGTGAAAAGGTATATCAAAGAAATGAAGAGAAAATTCAAGCTATGAGTTGAAGACCACCATTCAAAATAACTGGTTTTGTAGTTCTGATTTGTAGATATCAATGTTAGGGAAGGATGTAAGATAAAAATATTTTTTTGTTTATCACACAAACTGTTTTACAATCACCAAAATAAGAAGTACCATAATTACTTTCTCACTTAACCCGCCAGTTCGAAATGGTCCTTTAATTCTCGCTTTTGAAAACGGGTAGAAGATACGAACACCCATCGGCGTAATTCCATCGCCAATCATATGCGCAACATATCCCATGAACAATGCCCATGCGTAATAAGAACTCCAAACATACGCAATTGCAAAAGAAATAATTCCGACAAAAAATATCGAATGACAAAACCCTCGATGTTTCGCAATTCTTCCTACAATCTTACCAATAATACCTGTCCACTGACTTATTTTACTTCGTGGTTCATCGATGTCTGGAAGAATTGCACCAAGTAACACTAATAAAAAGAACACAATTTCATTTCCACCAGAAAAAAATGGTCGGCTAATAAGATATAAAACAATACCCAGTAAAATGTGTGTTGGGAAAAGCATGATAAATTATAAAATAGTATCTTATTTAAATTTACGTAACGATAAATATATAAACTACTTTTCTTTCCTCTAAAAAATGAGGTTGAGATATATTGCAATCATTACATTGATGATTTTTCTAACAAGTTGCGCTACCCAGTTGGATAGTCCCGAGTCTGTGCAAGAAGCGGAAGTGAATGTAGGTGAATTAAGTAATGATGAGTTAGATATAGGATTAGAAGAATTGGAAGATAGCGAAGAAGAAGATGGTACTGCGCTTGCTGGTCAAGCTTTTAAAAGACTTCCAAAAAGTATTGTGAACAAAGTAGGTAAAAAATTAAGTGTTGGTCAACTACAATTTCTTATGGTAAATGAAAAAATCAGAAGGCAAAAGGCGGAATCAGGTGCAGAATTTCGAGATGTTACTATAGAAGCAATACAAAAATATCCAATAGTTGATCTTAGTATGAAGTTATATCGTCCTGGTCTTGGACGAGAACGAAAAATGGTTGAAGCGTATTGGATAGGACATGATGAAGATGGAGAACCCGTGCGAAGACTTTTAGCACGGGAAGAAAAATTATTTTCGGCAGGATCTGGAACAGCGAATAGTATGCGAGTGGATGTAAGAGGACATGACATTAACCGTGGATCAATTAGCGTCATTATACCTGAATGTAACTATCGATGGGAATGTCAACGAATTATTTTCCTTAATAATGGAGATTTAGATCTAGATTTAGGTGACTGGGAGACAATTGGTCGTGAAAGAATACTTAGCCTTAACGTAGTAAATAAAGGTATTCTACGCTCTCCCGAATGTGAATTAGATATCAGTGTTAAAAGAAATGAAGAATTTGAATCAGTTCGACAGCTACATGTGCCTTCATTAGAACCAGAAGAGATACACCAATTCGAAAGAAATGAAAATTTTAGATATGTTGCAAATGAATTAGGACAAAAAACATTCAGAGGAACACTAGAGTGTGATGACCTAATACCAGAAAATAACAGAATGTTAGGAATACTTATACGGTAATTTATTCAATAATTTCTTCTGACGACACATCAGGAAGATCTTCTAACGAATCAACTGAAATTGGTTCTTCTTGTTTCTTTTCTTCTACAACAGGCTCTTCTGTTATTTCTTTCTCTGCAACTGGTTCTTCTACTTTTTCGACAGCAGGTTCAACAGACTCAGATACTACTGTTTCCTCAACCTTAGCTACCACAGGCTCTTCTACTTTCGTACCTTTCTCTTTCTCAACACGCGCCAACTCCTCACTAGCATTCGCTTTTTCAACCATCTGCACGCTAAACTCTAACCGATCAAACATATCATTTTTCACTACTCTGCCCATTAATTTAAATTGTTCACCAAGAAGATCTGT
The DNA here is from genome assembly GCA_002686315.1 of archaeon. GTDB lineage: Archaea > Nanobdellota > Nanobdellia > Woesearchaeales > GW2011-AR9 > UBA11998. Next base: position 11,038 of record NZBO01000052.1, read on the forward strand.
TTTCACATCTTCAAATGCGCCCGGGTTTTCTTTAAATTCCGATAAATCATCTTTCCCAACAAGTGAGTTCGTTTGATTTTTCCAAAAAACGGTACGAATGGTAGACGTTCCATCATCAACAACGGCATTCATAACGTATGATGTTCCTGGTTCCACTTTTCCATGAGTAGCACACGAAAATGAATCGCCTTCTGGAAGAACTTTCTTATTACATTCAGGACACGTACTCCAAAATCGCGGATCAAAGACTTGTACAACCGTTCCAAGCACTTCCACGTTACTCTCGCCTGCTTGCAATGAGGTGATTGATTTACGTGTAAATTCAGANGTTTGCCGCACCTCTCCNACGGCAANNCCNTCCGGATTAACCTCAATTTCCCCTTTCTGACCAAGATGAAGTTCTCGATCATTCCTGTTTTCTCTCGCATACGCGTTCACAACTTTGATAATATCATTCTCTTTTACAACAGATAACTGTTCCACTTGCTCATTCCAGAACACTAACCTAATAATACCTGTTTCATCACCTAACAATAAGGAGCAGACTTTCCCTGTCGACTCTCCTTTTTGGAATTCACGAACATCATACTTCCGAATAACTTTACCAACTGTCGAGACACCACGCATCCCCGCGTAAATCTCTTTCAGTTTCATTGAATCTTTCTCAGGCGGTGCTAATGAGATGCCTAACTCATTCGCGATGATATGTGCTGCACCTTCCTCGCTAATTAACCCGGACAATTCGTTGATTTTCCCTTTAATTTTGGTGTCGAGGTCCTCGGCAGATAACTTGCCCGTTTCAAGAATTTTTAATTTTAAATCTGCGAGTGGTATTTTAAACATGGAAATGAAAGCTTGTCTCGTTTTATAAATATTTAGTGTGTTTAGTGGTTACAACCTTTACTTCTGAATGTCGTCTGGAATTTCTGGCCGAGATTCATCATAATATTCATATGGTTGGAATGCGAATTGTACCTTCTGTTCCTTCATATTGACACATCCCGTAACAAGAGGGGTAGCGTCGCAACATCTTACTGCGTCAAGTTGATATTGTACGTTTTCTTTCACCTCTGATTTCTCAAACACGATACCAAGGTCAATTTGATGGTCACCAGAGAAAGAGGGAGCAGTCCACGAATGAACGACATTGTTTCCTTGAGAAAATGTGAGAGAGGTTAGGGGACATAATCGTGATGATCCACCTGATACTTCCACAATTTGTGAACCAAGGTCGTCATGTAAAACAGAACTTGCAAACGGCCATGGTAACGGTCCTCCAGCATCAACACCGACCTGTTGTTTGTACAATTCAAATAATTCATTGAATTGTCCAGATGCGATAGAATACGATCCACATGTTTCAGGATTAACGTTAGGTGACACAGAGTAAAAGAACTTATCAACAGGATTATCTACAAGAGCAGCAAGCGTTGTGCCAATCGAACAATCACGTGTCTCGGCTTTCGCAAAAGGTCCACCGTTATGGCCCACTGCATCTGTAATAAGAACAAGTATTTTTTGGCTATCAGGGTTTTGATCTTCAAGAAATAATCTCTCCTTCGCATCCTGTATCGCGAGTAGGGAACCTTCAGGAAAATCTTTGTTTGGATCAGCAGAACTATCAAGAAAATGAATGTCTTGCACAAATCGATCGAGTTCCTCAACATCACTGGTTAACGGTAAAACTCCTTCCACTTTATCTATGAAAATCACCATTCCAAATTTTGCATCAACTTGAGCTTCCTTCAAATTTCTTGCGAATGTACCTATTTGTTTTTTAATTTCTTCCAAATAGGGATTCATGGAACTTGTTCGATCAAGAACGAAGTATAATGAGACCGGAGTTGGGTTACGTGGAGGGATATAATCTATAACAAAATTATCTATGAAAACTGCTACTCGCGCATTACTCTCAACATCATTTTGACCAATATCACCCACATCATACGCTGAAAAATAGATTCTATACGGATCCTCCGAAGGAACGTAATTAGACGATCCATCATTACTTACCGGAATCTTTCCATCATCAATTTCTGCAGGAGCGTCAATTGAACGCACTGGTTTTGTCACAGGTATATCGCCCAAATCAACCCGTTTTGCAGTACCTGGATTACCATTCGTGAAATCAAGCGCGAAGGAGTATTCATGCGCACAAAAATTCACGATATGTTGCTCTTCTTGATATAACCCATAACCACACTCACCAAGTTCCCAGATATCTTCTTTGTTATCAGTGATGCAAAGTTGTAAACCTAGTTCACCACCACACTCTCTTATAAGTTCAATCGCCGCATTCTCAAGTTCAAGAAGTGCAGCATATAACGGGGGGATAGCGATTTCAATGTTTGGATTGTATGAATAGCGTACAAAAGGATGAATACTTGTCGTACGATCAACCTCACCAAGTTGCTCTTTCCACACGTTAGGGTTACGCATCGCAAGGAAAAAACGAGATTCTGATAGCAAATCCTCATTTGTCAATACAAGTGGTTTTGCTGATGTCGCAACGATTGAATCAGAAACTGCAATGTCATACGGTATCTCGGTTTCATCACGAAGCAGAGGCGTGAATTGCTGCAAAAAGCGTTCAGGCACTTGCAAGACACAAAACGTATCTGGCGTGTTGAGTTTTGTCACACCCATTATTGTGCCGCAACCAAGATCCGACGAAAAGATGGTATTTCCCACAACAGTCATAGCGTGTTCCGCGATACCTACACCAGTATCCGTGATTGCAATGAGATCTTTCTCCGCCTGATACACATAATTTTCAAGAAAATCTTGTTGCCATTTTCCTTTCAGCGGTGATGTTGGATCTGCAAAAAATGTAAGGACGGCAAACAACCCTATCGCGAAAATGATGATAAATATCGTCCAATGAATGATCGCACCTTTTCTATTCATCGTGCGGACCCCCTCGCGCCACGCATCACGGGCGGGGACGTAGGTAATGATGAATCTGCGGCTGGTGGAATAGGATCTGATGCTTGCCATGGATCACCTACATATTCCTTCGCAATGAACGAATTGTCAAGCAACGCATCCCATTTTGTGACAACAGCGTTATGTACATCTTCCAAGTCGGTGACAGCATAAACAGATTTGTCATTTTGTCCGTTCACACTCGCAACCAAGACACCATAGAGAAAAAATAATGCAAAAAATGCAAGAACAACTGTTACCATGAAATCAAACCAGTCATCTATCAATCCTTTTTTGTTCATCGCAAACTTCCTCCACTTCCGCGCACACAGCTTTTGGCGCCCGGCTTACATGTTCCTGGACAAAGATAGTTAAATTAGTTGCATCCAACGTCGATCCGTCCCATACAAGCACATTTCTCCGTAACGTATAATGTTTAAAGTTTCGCCAATTATTAGTTTGTATATCCTCATACCCAGGAATAGATAACAGAAAATTGATACCTCTATACCCAAACTCAGGTTCGGTATAGTAACATGTTGCCAGATGATCGCTCGTCCATTTTGCAAGATCAATCGTACCAATATGAACTCGTCCCGTACTTGGATTAGTATACGCGAGACAATCAGGCGAATTGGTAAATCGTAGCGAAAGCAAATCTGCTTTCACTTCACCAGGAACATTCACTAATTTTGCTTTATAACTTGAAATGATGAATGCGAATGCGAAAATGACGATACTTAACA
>NZBO01000053.1 GCA_002686315.1 archaeon
ATCAGCATTTGTATCACCCAAAAGTTCCCCACCTTCACCAGGAGGACTACAATCAAAATCAATGAAATCAATAATTGCCCTCACATCAGTTTCATCAACGCAACTATCACTATTAATATCGCCTAAAATAACGTCTTCATCTACCTCACCAAAATCGAGATCCAACTCCAATATTTTCTCAACAACAAACGTCCTCAAATCAGCAAAATCCTGATCAGATAAAGAATACCACGAAAGAACATTTCGAAATGGACGTAATGCACTTTCAAACTCACGAGTAATCGATTGATGGAGAGCAGGATCGCTATCACGTATTGATTCCAATACATGATCTAACGTTACCAAATAACGATAATCATCAATACCTTCACGTAACGCTTTCCACTCTAACGTTGGTACGGAACCTCCCGCGTAAGGATACGTCGTCATTTGCGGTGGCGAATACCCACGAAGAGGATCATAGTCTGTACTAAACTCCTCATACGGCAACCCATACCCCTGACCAGGAAGACCATAATGCTGGTAGGCAAACGGTGAAATACCATCTAGGTTAGATAACCACGCGGCGACACCCGATCGAAAACGATTATACTTAAGCCGGTTTTCGCCGATCTGCCAATAGGAATATGTTTCTCCAGCAAGATTGGATGGTTCACCTCGTAACACACTCGCGTCAAAATCGGCACGTTCATCACCATCTTTTGCGCGACTTAAGACATTTGCATAAATAAGGATGTCCGGTGCAATACCCACAAGTTCAGGATGTGTAAATCGAAGAGAAGGCGTTTCTTCAAATAATATCTTGCCAAAAACAACATCAGGACTATCAACATCGCCCCCTATTATTTCCCCCACAATTCGATACTCGCCTCCTTCCAACCTTGTGACAAATTCGTTATCTTTAATCTTATGAAGGTCAGCACTTTCCAACTCGATACGTGCCCACGTTCCTTCCTCCTCACCTTCACCCAAGTCTGGAAACAATTCTCGCACTTGCACTTCTTCAAGGAAATCAGCGTCACCCACAATAGAGTCACGAAGTTGCAACCCAGACGTACTTGTCCCAGGAGGTATCCGATGGACATCATACATGACACTCTCCGGGTTACCATATTCCTGTGCCGTTTCCGACGAGACAGTCATGACTATTCTTGCACCTTGGTTATGGACATTGTCAATAAATTGAAGAGTTGAAAAAAAACTATCCTTATCAAAAGAATTTGATTCATCAGGACCATATAACAACGATTCGAAACCATAGCGCCTCGCTACCTCAATTCGAGTAGAAATATCTTCACACTGCGTCGTATCACAGGCTTGCACAACATTTTCAAACCTAGCTTCTCGTGCAAGTGCAAAAAAGCGGTCACGTTGCGCCGATGCCAAGGAACGTTGCTGAGGAGTTTTGATTTCAAAATCCTTCGTCCATATAAGACCGTTGAACCCATGCGCACGTATATCCTCAAAATGAGCCCGCATCAAGTCTTCCGAGATAATTTCATACTGATTGTCTTCCCCCCCAACTAACGGAGTAAATCGATAAAAAATCCATCTATTAATCGAAGAATCAAGAAGTGAAAATGGAAGTACATTCAATCGAACGGGGACTTGCACTTCATTGCCATCAAGATCTACCGTGATAACGCCAGAATATTCGCCTGGGCTTGCATCTTCAGGAATGTCGAAATCCAACCAAAATTGTTTCGAGGTATCTTGAGGTATAGATGTACGAAACGTCCGAGAGATTCGAGGAGGGAAATACTCATTTGTAGCAGGATCCACACGCCCCGCTAACTCCTGGAGGTCATTATACACCAACAATTCAGGAACGGCAATACCACTTTTATCATGAACACCGAAATCTGCCCATTGAATATCCGACCTTCCTCCAACTGAACCAGACATGCCAATAGTGTTATATGATAATCCGCCCATACCCATTTGATCCCACACCTTCACGACACGTATATCTACATTAGTAGAAGAAATAGTACCCTCATTCGATTCAAGATCCGAGATGGAAATATCAACATTATCAATCGATGCATCATGTGCATACACTGCAAACGAAAGAGGTTCAGATTCACCAGACGTTGCGCTCACATCGAACCCATTTTCGGGACGTATGATTTCTTCAGGCAAGGGTTTTGTGGAAGTGGTAATATCTGTCTGAAAATGCTGGCCGCCAAATAGTGGTTTTTGAAAGAAGAGAGGACCTTCCGGATAGAACGTACAATAGGGACAAAAAGCACGTTTAATAGTGTCATAAATTTTCAAATCATCATAGAAACCAGCATTCACGACTTTATCTGGATGCCCAATGAAGATCCTTTGCCCAAGAGATTGAGGAAGCGTCACTAAATTACCTAGTTTCCTTGTTAAATTGAATCCGTTAAGATCCTCCTCATTTAGAACTTCCGAGATACTTGTTCTAAACGTGACCGTCATCGCAAGTTCTCTTCCGTCAACAAAAACATGAAATTCATCAGGCTCAGACCTATCTTCACTTCGTTTCCAACTTAACGCAACATGGTTCCACTCTCCCACACGTAGTTGCGCATCCGCCGTTGCAACCATGTTCATCCATGATGTTTCATCCCAGAACTCAGAATCAGAAGATCGGCCACGTTCGGTGCTACGCATACGTAGAACAACAGTTCGTCCTTGCGCAAGGAGATGTAGCTCGTCATCCACATCAGGACGGGTGAGAAAAATCGTACCTCCTTCATCATTCTGCGGATTAAACCACAACTCGACACTTCCTTCCCCCATTTCAATTTCTGCAGTAGAAGATCCAATATATTCGCCCCGTGGTAAATTAAGCGCTCGTCCCCTAAACCCCTCTACAAAACTGATTCCCTCGCTGGCACCAAACACCACCCCATCATCACAACCTAACCGATTCTCAAAATCACATGTGAACTGAGGGTCTATTTCTACAACTTGCGCATCACCGATCGCTTTACCAAAGAGAATATTGTTAAACGGTGTGAACAGAATAATAACTAGGAGAACTAAGACTATCGCTGTTATCACAAACACTTTTTGTGCATGTTCTTTCATCAGTACACCACTTTTAATAAAGATAGAAGAGAATTTTAGTTTATATATGTTGCTAAAATTACGATGTTAACTTCCTGCTTGACAATCAAAATCAATGAAATCAATAATTGCCCTCACATCAGTTTCATCAACACAACCATCAGCATTTGTATCACCCAAGAGTTCCCCACCTACACCAGGAGGACTACAATCAAAATCAATGAAATCAATAATTGCCCTCACATCAGTTTCATCAACGCACCCATCGCCATTCACATCTCCTAAAACTTCTTCTTGAGGCTCCTCTTCTTCTTCATTAAAAGGACATTCAAGATTAAGGTAATCAGGGTAACTCTCTCTTTCTGGCACACCTTCACTCTTAGCAATTCGAGCTGCTGAGTCTATACAATTCTTTGCTTCCTGTAAACTTAAAGGCAATGAAAAACGACCAGTCCTTTCCCACCCTTCTGGATGTAGATCGTCATATTCCGGACAAAGATTTTTCCAATGTGAACTTGAAGACAACCCAATGAATCCCTCATTGGAGACTTGACGGAGATACCAAAAAACTCCTCTATGATATAGAATCGGAACGTTACGGTACACACCAGAACAAACCCAATTCTCATTGGATGGATTTATTTCCCTACCTAGTTCTACTCCTACTTCCGCACACGAACTATCTGCAGCAGTACTTCCAACTGCAACAATCGGATCTTCCATATAATCACATAAATCACGTTCAGGAACACCACCCCCCAACACAAAATCAACATCCACCTGATTTGGAATGTCATCTTGATCTTGATCTACCTCTACCGGAAAATTGCCAGTACGAACATGTGCAATGACAGCTCGTATATCCCCACCGTCGATTTCACCGCTCCCGTCAACATCAAGATGTGTTATAGGAACACGAGCAGTACATCTCTCTCCACCACGAAATTTGTCCTGGTAACAGACCACATCATGTCCCGTTAGAGACCCGTCTGTCCGATAATCACCATAGACAAGACGATCATTAGATAATTGAATTTCACATGCCGTTTCAGCATCTTCCACTGAAAGATCAAGAATAGAATGTCCCACACACCCACAATAATTAACAGCGACATTTGGTCCATACCCATCCTCGGTTGCATCATAACAATGTTCTTGAAAATCCCATGTAGTACAAACTTGCTCAGTACAGAGTTCACCATTAGCACAATCCACATTTGTTTCACAAACTGGCAATGCACCATCTTCTTCATCCTCAACACCGAAATCATCATCAGCATGATTTGGGATATCATCTTGATCTTCATCTATCTCTACAGGAAAATTACCAGTATTCACCCTATGTGCAATTAATTTAAAATCCACTTCACTCACTTGGCCATTTCCATCAAGATCAAGGAATTCAGGTGCAGCTAGTAATTCACAAGAAGGTTCATTATCCAGAAAACGTCTGTAACATAAAATATCACGACCAGTCAGTTCACCATCACGATTATAATCACCATACAAATCAGGAACTACACGTTCCACATTAATTCTCATAACTTCATCTGTTTGCAACAGAACCTGGGGTTGAAACGTACCAAAAAGTATAAAATCATCCCTGCCATCGTCGTTAAAATCACTATGTTGAACGTGGTACGCCTTTAAATTTCGTGGATCAATAATTTCATCTGTCACTTCAACGAATCGAAATTTTCCCTCAGCTCGTTGTTGGATGAATGCACGGTCTTTCAATCCTTGCCGAGAAAACAATAAATCACGAACACCATCATTATTAAGATCAGGGAAACCAACATCATGCACTTTCAAATGTTCATATTGATAGGGATCATTTTCCCAAGAAGAATCATATTCATCAAGATGCTGCAAATCCGCTTCCGTGAAATCATATTTTTTTTGTCGTTCAAAAAGAGGTTTGACCAATTCATATGGCCCACCGTCACCAAGCGACCGCGTATAAATTATGACACTTTTATAATCCATTATAAGTTTGCGGTCAGGCGCAATTCCACTTGATCTTGGCCGATAAAAACGATTTATCACAATTTCAGGTTCAGCGTCTCCAATCAGATCCACTTGATTCATATGTTGGATAAATTTACGAAATAACAGTTCGGGATGATCATCATCCACAGGATCATTAAAACCAGGAAAATAATGTGCAAAAAAGTCATCAGATCCAGGAATGCCAAAACTAGTTTCAAACACACCTTCACCATCATTAATGTATAACACAACACCATGATTTGTAAGAAGTAATATATCATCATCACCATCGTGTTCAATATCTACCACAACAGTATCAAGAGGTACATGCCCCGTGACATCCGGAAGATCAGATTCAGTAAATAATTGATCAGGATCACCTGTATTCATAAAGAAGCGATCAGTATGACCACGTGAATACCCAATATATAAGTCCAATCGATCATCTTCATTAAAATCATGCAACAAACATAAAGATGCGCCAAATGGTGCCAACCCATTCACTCTTCCCGAAATCACTTTGTTATTAAGATCTACAATACGTTCGTCAACATCTTTTTTAGTTGGAAATGGAACTGGATCAATGTGAATTATTGAACCACCCTGCACCGTAACGCCAGGTAAATCAGCAAGAGCTGTCCGTGGAGCTTGAGTATCCAGGACAAAATTCCCGTTCTCAATTTTCAAAGGAGGTATTTGTAAATTAAGCCCTGTTTCACGTTCCAAATCAGAAGGAATTCCATCTGGAACAACAGTAAATTCGCCACGCCCATCATTCAAAAATAAGAAGTTATCAGTATCCCTATTTGGCAAAACCATATCAATCGTACCACCACCATCAACATCACCAAAACAAGGTTTAGCTGGATGATTTACAATATTTCCAAATTCAGGTGGTAACGTGATTGAATTACTTTCATCACGCCAGAAAGGTTTAGATCCAATTGCAACATTAGGATCACTCAAAAAATATTTATATTGCTACAAATAAGGATTACATTTACTACCGACTTTACAGTAAATATATCCAGAATTGGTTTGAAAAATATCTTCTACACCATCATTATTAAGATCTACCAATTGTGCACTTGCAATCAAACTATCATCTGAGAAGGGAAGTGAATCATGTAATGAACGCACAAATCGAGGTACATCTTCACCTGTATTCTCAACAAGATGTGATGCACCAGAATCATAGAAAATATCCTTATGTCCATCACCAGTAAAATCCTCAATAACAACATCCCAATATGCAGAACCACCAGCAGGCCGATCTTCTACAGTATCAACTGGCAATAACTGGTACTCGCCACCTTCATTACGAAATATTTGCATATTACATTCAGTGCCAAATTGATTTTCTACAAACGAGTTTTGACAACCTGGACCACCCACAGGTCGATAAAAAACAATATCATCGTCACCATCAACATCAATATCAGTAAAACGAGGCGCTTGCCTATGCGTGACATCTCCCTGTGGTAAATTGGTATCACGAAGATCTATTTTATGCAATAAAGATGCATCACTATTTTCATCATCACGATGTGCTCGTAAACAAGCAGCATGATCCTCTTGAGAATACTCGACAGCATATATCAGCGGTTCTTCTTTAAAATTGCTAAAATATAACTCCTTTTTCTCATCACCAACCAAATCAACTTCCGTAACCACATACGAGTGCGTGAGTTCAGGGATAGTAAAACAAGGATCNGTCTTAAATTGTCGCCTGGAAGGATCATCACGAGATGGCACATTCATATANATTGGATTTGGTTGTCGACGTAGTGCAAGATCATCTTCATCAAGNTCTTTATGTATCGTTGGAACAACAATNTCAGGNAGACCATCTTCATTAAGATCAGTAATGAGAAAATGACGAGCGCCACCATTTTGAAGATTTCGCAACGTAACACCAGGCACACCAACAGAGCCACGATGTGCACTTCGTCGATGTGTCCATCCATGACTCATATCTCTAAAAAAGCGATTATCTTCATTTTCATATATCCGAATATTGTTATTCATTAACACAACAATATCATTATCCCCATCATTATCAAGGTCAACTATGTCCACATCCCTTCCAAGAGGAGAAAAGGCTTGGTTCTCACTTTGAAGACGTGTCTCATAATACACTTTCTGTTCATCATGTGAAATATCTTCGAAATGCGTTTCACGATTAAGATAAATAGAAGGCAAATCACGATAATTTGCAAACACAACATCAGGCAAGTTATCACCATCCAAATCACCAGTTGCAACAGCGATAGATTGATCATTTTCAAATTCGGGAAAATACTGTTGTGAAACATCATCGAATTTGCCATTACCACGGTTTCTATAGACACGATTTTTCCACCCAATATCCTGAACTTCTCTTGACCTCTCAGTAACTTGCGGCTGAATCAAATCTAAATCACCATCATTGTCAATATCAACAGCCTCCGCATCATACGAGACAGAACGAAAAATAGGTATAGCATGCGCTTCTTCAAACGAAGGAACCTCGACAACATTATCAAATATGAAATCCTGACGGTTTTCAACTGCCTTCCCCGCAAACGTGCCAGAACCGACAGCATATAACAGAAATCCAAGAGCAAGAATTACAACAGTTACTACCACAATAGCCCACATTCGATGTCCATCTACCATACTCTATCACAGAAGAGAATTATTTTGACCTTATAAAAGTATCTCCATACCAAACATAACCCCCAGACACCATTAATTATTATAAATGACCCAAGGGAAAAGAACAAAATGACACTCGATCAAACACTAGGTTGGATTGCCACCATTTTGTTTTCAGTAATGATCATCCCACAGATGATACGAACACTCAAATCACGAGATACGAAAGGTGTCAGTTTATTGTTGTTCATCATTTTTTTACTAGCTAATACAATCGCACTAATTTATGCAATTTTAATTGGAGAGCAGCCATTGATTATAAAATACGTCATTGCAATTGAAACAACACTTGCATACATTGCAATATTTCTGTATTTTAAAATGAAAGAAAAGAGACGTTCTAAACAGCATAGAAAGTAAAAAGCGCCACGGGCCGGATTTGAACCGACGATCCCTGATGGGACTGGCTGTTTGGTACAGACGGAAATCATAAAGACTTAATCGTCCTTAGCAAGCTTGCGCTTTGCACAGCGTTACACTGACGCAAATCAGCGCTATACCAGACTAAGCGACCGTGGCGCGAATGTTTATGAGCGAAACGAGAGATTATTCCGAAAATGCGTTTTCGATATAAGCGACCGTGGCACTACATACTATAGACGTGAGAAAGAAGACCTTATTTAAAACTTACTATTAAAAAAACACAGCACAAGTATTAGAAAAAATCTTTATTATTTTATGTTAAAATCATGAAAATGCATCATCAAAAAATCAATAAAAAATAAACTTCTAAAATATTTACTGTTCAACCACAGAATTACGATGTATCCGTGCGAAGTACGGCACTGCGACAACATAATCTTCACCAAAACCAGCGATATCACCTTCGATAGCATCACATGTTTTACGTAATTTCGAAATCGCCCGTTTCAACTCCACTAAATCCTTCTCTTTTAATGGTCGAATATTCACCAACGCAATCGTACTCCCTTCACGAAGAACGTCAAGTACCTCTTTAATATCTTCAAACTCTTCCATCACGAACGGACGAACCATAACACGCGATTTCTCTTCTTTCGTGGCAGGAGATTGAAGTTCAACGTAGTCTTCACTCATTGAGACTTCTTCCGCTTCCTCTTCCACTGGTTGTGTAAATTTTTCCCGTAATTGTAAAAAAAAATCCTTCATTTTGCCACCCTCTCTTAACTCACTATTTCCTAATGAAAATATAATCTCACGCTTATATATAAATGTTGTTATCCTTCATGCGTTACGTTCCACACCCCTAATTCAATTTGAATTGATTTGAGTATGCTTTCCCAGTTTTGCCTCGTTTTTTNCCGTAATGNACNATAGCACGNGGTAAACTAAACGTNCCAACAATNTTNAATTTNGCNCTNACTTTATAGGTTATCANNCGATGTTCATGNCCATCCAACTCTGCNANTGTCCACGTNACCTTNGTNCCTTTAATNGAATGNGTNACNTTCGTTGGTTTTAATGTNCCNAANTCCAANCCTTTCTTNACATTTGCNATNGCAGGCACNGTATCTTTAATNTCCACATTTTTAATAGGAACGCCTTTCTTATTTTTTACTTCCAACGTAATTTTAATTTCTGACAAGGCACCATCTTCATCACTTTTCGTTGTGACAGCGTTCTTCCGAACAGCAATAGGAGTTTGAACACTATAATAAAAAATTGCAAATAGTACTAAGATGATAAGTGCATATAATCCAGGACGGTAATTGATGCTAAACACAATGTCCCGAGACTCATTTGGAGATAATGTCATTTCCCATGACACAACACGTCCCGTTTCCTCAGCAGTAAACTCAGCACCACCACGAATAAATACTTGTTGCCAAATTGAAATAGGGTACGTGACATCTTGCGTATTTCGCACATTACCTGGATTAACAACACTCAATCGGATATCACGTTTCAAGAATGAAGACGTTTCCGTGGGAAGATATTCGAACGCTGGTAATTGCTGCGTTACCTCCACTGTTTTTTGAATCACTTTCACTACTTCCCCGTCTTTCTCAAACACAAAAAAAAGTGAATACTCTTTTGGTTGCTGGAATGGTGATGGTGTCACGGTAAATTCAACCGTTTTTTCTTCAACAGGCGGCAGATCAATAGTAACTTCGTGCGCGAATCCTTCAATGTCACTCTCTAATCTAATAACTAACCCTTCCAAATCAAGCGGATTGGTATTTTCTAAAAATAATTTGATAGACACAGGATTGTTCACATCAAGTTTCTCGTCCATATCAACTGTCGCAAGAATGGAAGGGAGGTAATCTAACGGTTGCACCGGTGTCAGATAGACTTTCAATTCTTTCCGATATTTCTCACCATGATCACTTTCAACGTTTATGTAGACCGGATAAATGCCCGGCACGAACTCTTCCAAAGGTTGCACACGTATCTCAGTGGTGTAACTCTGCCCTGCAGCCAACTCAACTATTTTATCTTTTAATGGATGCGGGTCAACGTTCCAGCCAAGACTTGATTGTAACGAAAAGACACTATATCGTTGCCGGACAAGTTCGTTATTGGTAATTGTTAATTTAAAGGTTGCGTACTGCGTAGGGTTAATTTGATTTGTAACTGGTTCCGTGATAACTAATGAATCTGCGAATGCAACAGGAACACTTATCAGTACAAGCACCAGTATAAGAACTACATTCCACCTCAAATTCGTCCACCTCATCCAACAAAATAGAATTTGCGCTACTATTTAAAGATTTGGATTCAATAGAGGGAGGAATCTCAACCTACTAACCGCCCCGTTGTGAAGTGACTATCTACAAGGCATATGCGAAATGTAAGCTGAGGATAACGAACGAAGAGAGTTATGAAAACCGAAGCGTCAGAGAGTGTTCACCTGGCGGTTAGTATTCATTTTTCACGACGTATCTCCCCTTACAAACATGCCCAATCCGACCAAAAGAAACATTTATATACTCTCTTGGTTTAATTCCGACTACAAAAACGAGGTATTGAGATGACAGAAAGTTTGTTTAGAGAGGCAATCATACAACTTAATGAGTTTGGAGTCTATGACGTTGTNCTCCCATTNCTTCTNGTGTTCACGATCGTGTTTGCAATNTTAGANAAAACAAAAATTCTTGGNGTTGAAAAACATGGNGACCANGAATTAACAAAAAANAANCTNAANTCGATNGTNGCGTTAATGATGGCATTCTTAGTTGTTGCATCAACACAGTTAGTTGCAGTCATTAACGAAGTGATGGCGAACATAGTACTCCTTTTAATCCTCGCGATCTCATTCCTTATGCTTGTTGGCACATTTTTTACTGACAAAGAATTTTCATTAGAAAACTCGCCTAACTGGGTGAAATTTTTTATGTTTGCGATGTTTATAGGTATCGTGTTAATCTTCCTTGAAGCACTTGGATGGTTACGAAATTTCCTTGATTGGTGGTTAGATACACCAACCACAACGTTAAGCGGACATGTTATCTTACTCATCATCATTATCCTGTTCATATTTTTCGTGACATACGAACCAAAAAGACACAAAATGAAAGAGGATTCATAAAACTAAAAAAAGAGGTATAACATAAATGGCAACTGACTTTTCAACATTAGCACTTTATTTCGAACAATATGGAGTATTAGATTTCCTTCTTCCATTCATCTTGGTATTTACAATTGTCTATGCAGTCATGAAGAAAACCAAACTACTTGGGGATCAGAAAAATTTTCATATCATCATTGCATTAGTACTTGGCTTACTATTCGTTGTGCCGCATGCTCTCGGCACCTATCCACTTGGATATGATCCAGTGGATGTTTTAAATAATGCACTTCCAAGTATCTCACTTGTCTCCATCGCAGCAATCATGTTATTATTGTTAATGGGGATTTTTAGCACCAATTTTGCAGCAGCGGCAGCGCCAATCATCGCACTCGTTTCAATTGGATTTGTGATCTACATTTTTGGTTCCTCACTTAACTTGTGGGGTGGGCCCTATGACACATTTAGTTGGTGGACACCTGCCGTCACAGAGCTTATGGTCGCAATCCTTATCTTTGGCGTCATCGTATGGTTTATAACCCGAGAACCAGATAAAGGGACGGGACTGAGCGCACTAAAAGAAGTTGGGAAAGGTCTCGGCTCACTCTTTGAAAAAACAAATAAATAAAAATGGCAACCGTGTTAGATGTAAGCATACTGCAGTCGTTCGATGCAGTATTTCCGTTCGTGTTCGTGCTTGCGGTAGTCTTCGCGATACTGCAAAAAACAACCATTTTTGGAAAATCAATAGGTGTTAACGCAACCATAGCGGCTGTGACAGCATTCATGATGTTACTCTCGCCAGTATTAATTGATTTAATTAATTTCATCATCCCATGGTTTGTCATCGCGATCATTTTTTTTATGTTACTTCTGTTACTATTCCAAGTGTTTGGCGCAACTGAAAGTAACATTTACGAGTATATGAAAAATGATAAAGCTGTTGGGTGGGTACTTGTTATTGTTGCAGGCGTTATCGTGTTTGCAGGGATGAGCACTGTTATTGGCCAAACGTTACTTGATACGGGCGGCGATACACCTAGCGAGAATTTAGCATCAGATGGCAGTGTCGCGACAGCGGATTTCCAAACAAACATTATTAACACGTTACGTAACCCCAAAATTCTTGGTATTGGTATTCTCTTTGCAATCGCAATCTTCGCAGTAGGATTACTTTCTGGCGGCGAGAAGTGGGGATAAGAGATACGTTTCTGCAAGAAGATCTAACAACTCAAGTTCCGAATCCCTCAACTCCCTATATCGTGATGCGTCCGTTGTGATCTTATCAAGAGGAAGGTTAGCCGTGTGAATCCAGACGTCATCTTCATATAACTGTGCTATTTCTCGTACGAGAGCAAGTCGTGCGTAGCCTCTAGAACAACCACTATGAAGGACGTATTCCGCATCGAGACCATGCCCCTGCTGTTTAAATAAGTATACTCCCTTCATTTCCCACAAGAAAAAGAATTGTTTTAAAAACTTATTTCTTTATTCCATCTTTCAGACGGCCAAGCTCTTTCACATTCTCAACAAAAACGGGTACAACATCTTTAAACACTTTCCCAACCGCTTTTAACTCCGTCCCAACGTCCTGCATTCTGCCATCATAACTATCGAGCTTACCAAGAACACCTTTATGTAACGTGCCAAAATCTTCTTTCAATTTTGTTAACGTGTTTTCCAAGTCACGTTGTTTCATTTCAATTTGTGTTTTCCATTCCACAATTTTTCTCACTTCGCCAATTAATTGATCCCATTTCTCATCAATAAGTGTTTCCGTTACTTCCTCTATACGAGAATACATCTGATCGTGCGGTGTTGAAGATGCGTGAGATGGCATTGGCGGCATGGCACCCATTGACGGAGGTATGGCCGTTGGTGTCGCATCCATCTGTGATAAATGTGCATGAACCTGTTCGGGAGGGAAACCTTTCTCCGTTAACTCCTTCATAATCATTGGATCTGGTAATCCTTGAGAACGTAATTGTTGTGTTTCTGCTGCGATATCTGCCATTGTATCATCTCTTTTTCTTTAAGTAATTTCTTTCGTTTAATAAACTATTTGGTTTTTGGTACGTATTATGTATGTTCACGGTGAGCAGGGCACGGCGTTATTACGAGTTCACTAGTTCCTCGTCGCCTCTATTGGCGCTGCTCACCTCTCTGTTTTTGGTTTGGAAACTGCAACGTCTACTGCCTGCTGTAGATCACGTTGCGTCACGAAATTCATTGGATTCCAATATTCAACATATTTTTTCAAGACCGTAACTTGCTCAATTCCCGCCGTTTTTTTGAGTTCTTGCACCATAAGATCCATTTGTTGCATCATTTTTTCCTGGGAATGTTTCATTTCAAGCAAATCGTTATTCGCACTCTTCACTTCCTTTTTCAAGTCGATCGTTTTTTTGATAAAATCGTTCTTAATTAAATCGATTTCTCTCAGTAAATTGTTAACTTTCCCTTCCAGACCTTTCACCCACATATACAACTTCTGATTGTCAAAGGAACTTTGCTGTTGTGGAGGAGGTTGTTTTGCCATTTACTCGTGAAGGAGAGAATTGTATAAGAAAGTTGTGTGAGTACTTGCAAGTAGGTTAGCGAACTGTGAAAATCAATCGGGCGGTTCCACCAAGATCAACATGATAACCAATATCGTGTGGAACAAGGTACACCCATTCATGTCGCCGAATACGGGTATCATTAATTTTGGTTGCTGTCACATTATGTGGATTGCGCACATCTGCGATATCAAGACTGCCTTCTGTCGCACGAAGAAGGAGATGTGGTGCACTTACATGCGGATGAGATGCCATTGAGAGATTATAGCGTGTCTCAACAACATGACGTAATCCTTCAAGATGCATGCGTACCTCACCTATTCGTTCAAGGTCTTTCAACGGATCATCGTCCCAGACATCCTCTACCTGAAACGCTTCGATCCTTCTATATGAATCCTTTCCAAACAATTTTCGCGCCCTTCGTCCTATAGCCCAATATTGCGGCGATCCGTTTGAGGCATAGATGGTAGGTCCTTGACACCCATCAATGTTATGTATACGTGCTGATTTGAACATGATTACCTTTTTTCTTCCCTTTTATTTTAAATTAACGTCTGAAAGCACAAAAAACCTTAATAACCAAAGCATATTACACCACTAAAAAGATGGTAGATGAACAACAAAAAGTTTGTTTTGAGAATAAAACGTTCCATGAAGGAGAGAATAAGATACTTCGCGTGTCAATGGAGACATGTAATTTCCCGCCCTCGATTGAATATAGTGAAATATGTATGGGGAAAGTTATTGACGCACTCCAACAAAACGCAGGTGTCACCATCATTGTGCTCTCTCAACTGCGAGAATATGAATATGATTACGCGCAAACTGAGTTACTTAATGAAGTTGCGAGAGTCTACACGAAACTTACTAGAGAAGACCGGCATATGCATGCGCAACTTGTCACAAATCCGGAACACGAACGCTACGTGAGCGGCGGGTATGCGGAATTTTCACGGATCCTTAGCAAGAGGTTGAAGGAAGACCCATTCGGTGCGTACGTCGCATTAAAACGATTAGAACGACGAGAAAAAATTCACCTACAGAACATTCTTGACCCGCGTCAGCAAGTGTCACAACAACATTTCATTGAGACGATCGATCACGCTCTCAAAACGTTGGAAGGATGCAGGTTACTGCACATTTTAATGCCGCATAGTAAAGAGTATTCTCTAGGAGATAGACAGATTTACGCGAACGCGTTCCGACCAACCACCCGGCCAGATTTCATGTATACCAAACTTATCACCGAATTTCCAGAAGGAAATTTGGAAGAGAGTTACGTGTTTGGTGAGGAAGATGAAAAAAGTGACGTCAACATCTTCTCTTTTGATGATAACATTAAAACGTTATACCATTTAACACCGCCCGAATTTCGGTTCACGCAAGATGTGTATGAATTGCTCGATGATGCAAAGAGAATTATGGCAGATCATAAACCAACACGGGAAGAGTTCGTTGACCCCGAGCGAATGCGTGAAGTCTTTTTTAGTATAGGAAGAGATTTGTTAACAGATTTATCAACACAAAAAAAATTGAATTTAAAAGAAGAGAAAATTGACCAGTTAGCACGTGCTTTATTGAGATACACAGTAGGGTTTGGATTGATTGAGTTATTGTTAGCAGACCCGAAAGTGCAAGATGTGAACGTGAACGCACCAAACGGGGAACTCCCTATTTTTATCGTGCATCAAGATTTTGGTGATTGTTACACAAACGTCTACCCAACACACCTTGAAGTGGAGAGTTGGGCGACAAAGTTGAGGTTAATATCAGGGAGGCCATTAGATGAAGCAAACCCAATCCTTGATACGGAGTTGGAAGTTGATACGTTTACTGCGAGGGTATCTGCAATTTCTGCACCGTTAAGTCCGCTCGGACTAGGATTTTCATTCAGACGGCACCGAGATCATCCGTGGACTTTTCCGTTGTATATGCAACCCAAAATCAGGTATATGGATACATTAGGAGCGGGGTTACTTAGTTTTTTGATAGATAATAATGCCACGATTTTAGTAGCGGGAACCAGATCATCAGGAAAAAGTAGTTTACTCGGCAGTTTCTTAACGGAGATTACCAGAAGAGCGCGAATATTAACGATTGAAGATACGTTTGAACTTCCAGGGAAAACAATGAGACGATTAGGATATAACCTTGAAAGTATGAAAGTAGCATCTGCGCTTAGTAGTCCAGGTTCAGAGGTAGATCCTTCGATTGGTATTCGAAGTACGTTACGTCTTGGCGATTCCGCAATCTTTGTGGGAGAAGTTCGGTCGAAAGAAGCGATTGCATTATTTGAAGCAATGCGTGTCGGTGCAGCCGCAAACGTGGTCGCTGGTACGATTCACGCCGATTCACCGTACGGAGTGTTTGACAGAGTTGTGAACGACATTGGCGTACCTAAAACGTCGTTTAAAGCGATTGATATCATCGTGGTAACGAACCCTGTCATTTCTGGGTTGAAAAAATATAAACGTGTTCTTAGGATTACCGAAGTACGTAAGTTCTGGAACGATGATCCTTTGCAAGAGGGAGCGTTCGTTGATTTAATGGTCTATAACCCGAAGACTGATCAGTTGGAAGTCTCGGATGAATTACGGAATGGTAATTCGGAAATTATGAAACGTATGGCAGGAAAGATTAAAGAGTTCGCAGGCGATTGGGATTCTGTCTGGGAAAACGTTGTGTTACGTGGCGATTGCAAGCAAGCAATCGTAGATATATCTGAAGAGATGAAAGATCCCGATTTATTGGAAGCAGAATTTGTGATTAAAGCGAACGATCAGTTCCATCTCATTTCTGACCGAGTGAACGCGAAATATGGAAAGTTGGATTCTTCCCGCATATTGTTTGAGTATAAAGAGTGGTTACGGAAAGCAGTGAAGAAGGAGAAGGAAGAAGGTTACTGAATATTAGACACAACTTCTTCCACTATTTTTGAATGAAACGCTTTATTAACCGTACATAATCTTTTTCGCACTATTCGTTCACTTATTGTAAAAATTCGATGTGGTTTCACCCAACTTTTAAAAGGAAGTTTACCTGAAGTAAAATCATTTTTATCAATAACCAAACCATCATTTGAAGGTTGACTTGTAATGAGACAACAAATGCGATCTTCAGTATTATTAATCTTCTCATTAGAAATGATCAAAGCAGGTCGTTGTTTTGTTCCTGTTAAATCAGTATAGGGAAAAGGAATGAGAACTATGTCACCTTGGTTATACATCATCCCACCTATCATCATACTTATTGTCCCAATCTTTTTTCAAAACTTCTTGAGACGCCAGCATGGTAAATACACTCTCTTTTCTATTTTCAATACTTTCTAATTCTTCTAGTCGTTGTTGAATCGACTTACGAACAAACTCACTCCACTTAATTTCAGAGTGTTTTCGCATTTTTTTGTAGATGGAATTTTCAATTGAAAGAGTTATATTGGTCATTTTCCAAATTAAGTGAACTCACTTATTTAAACCTTGCGCTTTTTCTAGTAAACCTTTTAAACCCCACCTATAACAATCAAATTATGACATACAGAATCATTACGCATGGCGGTTGCAGTAGCATGGACGGATTTAGCTCTGCATTCATTTTTAAGAAATATTTTTGTCCATTGTTTGACATTACAGATGTTGAAATTATCGGCTTGAATCCATACGATATTCAGAACGGCGAGTTTGAATTTACGGACAAAGATATCGTGTTAGATCTTCCTTTGCCACAACAAAAAATTTTCTTTTGGTGTGATCATCATTTATCTGCAAAACCAAAAGATACGTTGCCTGAAAACCATTATTTCAAGGAAGTACCAAGTTGTGCAGGGTTGTTGATTGATATATTAAAAGAGAAAGGTGTAAAGATTACTGAAGCATTACAAGAATTCAAAAAAGTTATCGACATCATGGATGGAGCGGAATATAGTAAAGACGACATCAAATTGGTGTATTACCAACAAGCAAGTTATGACAATCCAACTACATTAGAGAAATTGCATATGATTAGTGCAATGATGCATACTCGTGATCAATTTGTGAATTGGGAATTTTTCCGCACGTTGTTAGAAGAAGAGTTAGGTGAAACACCGATCGATTCTGAAACATGGTGGGATCTGCGTCCTAGAATATTCTATAAAGCGTTACTTGCAAGTTACGCGGAATGGCGGGAGTGGGTAGACGAGTTTATCGTGTTTAATGACGAATCGAAATGTGTCGTGCAAGATAACAGGGTAGCGGAATCGAGACAGAAAGGGAACACCGATCGGTTCTATCAATATATCAAATTTGATGATGCGTCGTATGGCATAAATATGAAAGTGGTTGATAAAGACGTTGCACGTATCGGAATTGGAAGTAATATTTTCCATAAAGACCGATGCAAAATTAACATTGGAAGAGTATGTAAGGAAGTAGCAGACAAATTTGGTGATGGTGCTGGCGGAGGACATTACTACGTTGGCGGATGTACGATTAATGCCGAGAAGTGCGATGATGCACTTGCGTTTATATTAGAAAGGATGGAGAATTAGATTTTTCTGAGTGCCGTTACAATCATCGTTAATTTTGTAAGAACTTCTTGTAATTCTCGTTTTGTCGTTGATGTGCCAAGAGAAATTCGGACACCTTCTTTCGCGTTAATATTCTCTAAAACGTGACTTTTCTCAACTTCATGAGAGGTGCACGCACTCCCTGTTGAGACATAGATTCCGTATGAAGAGAGATGTTGCACTAATTGCTGCGCGTCAATTCCTTTAAAAGAGATGTTAATATTCCCTGGTAACCGTTTTGTCTTGTGACCGTTGAGTTTCACGTTGTTAATTTTCCGTTGTATTTCCGAAATAAACCAATCACGTAATGCTGTAAGACGTTTTGTTTCTCTTTTCTCTTTCTGTGCTAGTTCTAATGCTTTCGAAAAACCAACTATACCTGGCACGTTCTCTGTTCCTGCACGTCTCCCTGCTTCCTGCGCACCCCCATGTATGAGTGGTTTTAGTTTGACACCTTTTTTCAGATATAATAATCCGACGCCTTTCGGTCCATAACATTTGGATGAATTGAGGGTAAGTAGATCAACATCTAACTTGCTAACATTCAGATCTAAATGAGGACTTGCTTGACACGCATCTGTATGAAATAAAATGTTGTGCTTCTTTGCTATTCTCGCTATTCTTTGTATGGGTTGTATCGTCCCTATTTCGTTATTAGCGTACATAATTGAAATAAGTCGAGTATTTTTTCTGATAGCATTTCCAACGTCTTTTGGATTAATGAGACCTTGTTTATTTGGTTGTATGTATGTAACTGAATATCCTTTTTTCTGTAACATCCTACACGTTTCAAGAACTGCCTTATGTTCAATAGAAGAAGTAATGATATGTCCTTTTGTCACCCCTTGTAGTGCAAGGTTAATACTCTCTGTTCCACCAGAAGTAAAGATGATTTCAGCAGGAAGACAATTCAGTTGAACAGCAATCGTTGAACGTGCTTCCTCAACTGCAAGACGTGCTTCCTGACCCAAATGATGTAACGAAGATGGATTTGCATATATCGTCGTGAAATACGGTTGCATTGCGGTAAGAACTTCTTTTCGTACTGGTGTTGCAGCGGCATAATCGAGATAGATCATAGGACAAGAAAAGAGAGGTCTGTTCTTTAATGTTGTGGTAAACTACGTCCAGACAAACATTTATAAATAATGACATAAAAACAGATTTCATGAAAAATATACATCAACAGATACATTATTTGATTGATAAAGATATTGCGACACAGAAGTGTCTCAAGCAAGGAATTATCAACGTCCGCGCACTTGCACGGAAGATCATTCAAGAGAACGGGTTAGGCTATAGCACCGACGCCGTCATTAGCGCCTTGAGAAGATATGACATGGACCACGTCACGTTAGGTGACTCCGCTGAAGCGAAGAAAATGTTTGGCAAAATGGCAGTCTCGATTAAAGATGGTGTCGCGCGAGTCGTCTTACGAGAGAAAGCATTCAATGAAATCTGTGCAGATTACGTAGGAGAAAAACAACTTAAGAATAATTTGCGTATCACACGCGCAAAAGAAACGTTGACACTTGTCATCTCTGAAAAAGAATTAGAAAAGAAACTATCGTTATTTGATAAAAGTGATGTGCTCAACGTCACAAAAGGGTTATGTGAGTTGCGTCTTCATTTTCCAAAAGAAGCAGGCGAGATGAAAGGTATCTTTGCCTGTGTTGCAAACGAGTTAGCATTACGAGATACCAACATTGAAGAAATGATGTACTCGGTCCCAGACTTACTTATTTATGTGAAAGAAGACGATGTTATCAACGCGCATAAGAGTTTGATGGAATTAAAGAAGTAAAGTGGAAATTATTTTAATTTGTAGTGAGACTGTATCATTCTCGCTACTCTTTTTGCTGATTTTTTAGTGTTATCTATTTGTAACGATTGCAATTTTGGAACAGGACTAAAAAGATCATATTCAGTAAGAATTTTCTTCAATCTATTTTTAGATTTAAGTTTGCCAAAATTTTCCCTATCTGCACTTTTAATTCTCTTGAATAATGATTCTTTTTCACATGTTAATTGAACAAGATAAAATTTGCCGCCATGTTTCTCCACTTTTCTTTTTAATAATTTGACGAAATTAGTGTCAAGAGGATATGCATAACAAAAGGTAAATAGTAGTCCATTTAATGTAGATTTAGCAGCTTCTTCAATA
>NZBO01000054.1 GCA_002686315.1 archaeon
CTAACTCTGCAACACTTTCCACGACGATAACACTTCCATCTTTCGCTTGCCAAATTGGGACTGGCGTCCCCCAGTAACGTTGTTTTGTAATAGAATTATCTCGCAAATTTTCAAGCCATGAATTGAACGCATTATACGCCGCGTGTGGGACCCATTTAATGTCATTATTCGCGGCAATCATCTCATTTTTTAAATCTTCAACTTTGAAGAACCACTGCTTTGTTGTTCTGAAAATAACGGGTTCGTGACTTCGTTCACCATGTGGGTAATCGTGTCTGTATGATTCTTTTGCAACAAGTGCATCCGTATCATTGATCGATTGAATAAATTTAACATCATCACTCTTCGCTTTCCATCCGCTAAATTGCCCAAAATTTTCAAATAATCCTGCTTCATTCACGCAGTTAAATGGAGGTATTCCATTTTCATGTCCTACTTCATAGTCCTCAGGGCCACATCCTGGCGCGCAATGAACTAATCCAGTCCCCGCTGAGTCATCGCAATACTCTTTCGTAAGTAAGATCGAGAATAGTTTTGGGTTATCTTGTAATTCTTGTGGTAAAAATTCTTTGATTCCAAGCGGATGTTCATATTTTATCCCTTCTAATTCTGTACCTTTAAACTCTTTCACGACGGTAAAATCGTCCACTTTCGCTTTCTCCATAATAGACTCAACCAACGATTTTGCAACGATCCATGTTTCTTCACCAACCAAAACATCAACATAATCAAGTTCCGGATTTACCATAACTGCTAAATTTAATGGGATAGTCCATGGTGTCGTGGTCCAAATAATGATATACTTTTTTTCATCAACTTTAAACTTCACAAAAATGGAGGTATCTTTAATGTTCTTATACTCTAATTCATGTTTCGCAACTGAACTTTGCGTCGCGGCATCCCAATGCATGGTACGTAAACCCTCGTATAGGCGACCTTTCGAATATACTTTCTTGATTAACCACCATTCCGCTTCCATAAATTGCTGTGTGATGGGTTGATACGGATCTGTGAAATCTAATGTGGCTCCCAACTTCATGAAATCATCATTCATTGTTGCCATCATCTCTTTACAGAATTTCTCGCACTCTTCCATAAATTTTGCTAATCCAAAATCAAGGATATCTTCTTTATCTTTCAACTCAAACTTTTTCATCACTTTGGTTTCTGTTGGTAATCCGTGCATATCATATCCCATTCGATCCCACACATCTAATCCGTGCATTCGTTTATATCGAAGTACCAGATCTTTCATTGCCATGTTCCACGCCGTACCAAGATGTACTTTTCCTGATGTGTAGGGTGGTCCTTGTAAGAAGTAGAATTTTTGGTTCCCACTATCTCGTTCTCGTAATTTCTCCACGATCTTCTTATTTCGCCAAAATGTTAAAATTTGCTCTTCAAGTTCAGCGTGATTGTACGAAGGGAATTTCATGGGGGTGGTAGTGAGGGTTGATTTAAAAAGATTTGGATGTAGATCTTAATTTTGGTGGAAAGGTTGTAATCTCTTTGCTTTTGCAGGGTGTCGTAACTTTTGGAGGGCTTTGGCTTCAATCTGTCTGATTCTCTCGCGTGTAAGACCAAATTTGTTACCAATTTCTGCTAACTGGTGTGCTTGATAATCGCCAATACCAAACCGCATCCTCAATACTTCCTCTTCTCGTTTTGTTAACTCTCCTAACGCACCACTCATTGTGACTTGTAATTCAGCAATATCATAATGGTCCTCACTCGTTTTTCCTGTATCGGCAAGAAGATCTAAGATAGTTCGTGAGTCGTCCCCCTCTCCTATCTTTTTTGATGCTGAAATCTCAATTGGTAGGGTAATGCGTCCATAATAGTCCGTTAGGGTAATGCCCAAATGGTTTGCAACTTCTTCATCTGTTGGAGGTCTTGCAAGTTGCCCTTGTAAATCCCATGCGGCAACTCGTGCCTCCTTTGCTTTCTTCAACCTCGCTGATGAAATTTTGATTTCTCTCTTTGAGCAGGTAATTTCTTTCCATATTTCAGTTCGTATTGGTTTTGAAGAATATGTTGTAAATCTAAATCCTGACCGTGGTTCGTACCGTCTTGCAGCTTTCATAATACCAACGTTTGCTGCTCCAATTAAATCCGTGAAGGGCACCCCTATGTTCATATACTCCTTTGCGATCGAAACACCCCATTTCAACACTCGTTGTGAAAGTTCTTGTTCACCACGAATGATTGCTCTTTTTTCCTTGCTGAAATATGTTGCATTGAGTGGGTCTAGTTCTATTGCATCCACAACGTTCCATAACGAAAGACGCGCAACTCTGTTTTCCCCTTGTTCTGGAAGAAGGAAATCTACGATCGCATCTTCCTGCAAGCTGGCATCTTGTCCATCTATGTATGCTTTTGTACATTGTTCAATAAGGTCCACAAATTGTCTATCATCACCAAGTGCAATCTCTTCACGAAGTAATGAAATCCCTCTATAACTAGTCTCTCCCTTTGCTGCATCTTCTTGATTGATTTCTCTCTCTATTACTTCTTCCAGAACCCCCATTTTTTCAAAGTGATCTTGTCTTGCCCTAACTAGATCATCCGCGTATGCTGTGAAAGGTGTACATGAGGCAATAAGTCTTTCTTTGGCACTTGCAACATCACCCTCTTCATGTACGGTAACTTGATAGGCTCTTTTAGCAGCAATGAATTCGGCTCGTTGCGCGGCATCACCATGAGTTTTGACTACTTTCTGTAGCAGTCCTAATCCTTTCCATTTCGTTTTTGTTTTCTGTATAGCTAGGAATGTTTGTATGAGTGGTTTCATACTTGGTTCAAGCAAACAACTCGCAAGATCAGTTGCTAACGAAGGATCATCTTTCTCTTTAGATTTAATATATTCCTGGACTTTTAGAAAAACTGTGGCAGGATAGATATGTGTTTCATAAAATGACACGAGTTGATTTACTTTTTGTTGATTTCCAGGTGCATTGAGATATGCTGCTTTTGTCGTATTGTAGCGTGCTTGATCTTCTAACCCTTTTCGAACTATTTTATCAAGAAATTGGAGGCCAGTATGCGCTATTGATGTCGATGTATAATTAATGAGGAGATCAATTGAATTGTCTAACACTGCTTCTGGAGATTCTGCTAATTCACTCTCACACGCTTGCTCGAGATCATGCTGCTGATTCTCAGCATATCGTACTATCTTTCGTATAAATCCCTTGTAGCCATCACGCATCGAAATACCTATCTGCTTTTCATCCTCTATTGTGAGTGAGGGGAGGTTTCCTATGCTTTCTAAATATGCTTGAACTGAGTCCATATTTCCTTTGAACACCATTCTTTTTTAAATACTTCTAGAAATAACTCCTTTAAAAGGACGACATCAAAGCAATTTACGTAATTCTTGGAATCCTGGTTTGGTACGAAGTTCTGCCATAAACGTACTTCGTTGTGTTTTAATTGAACCTGGTGTCGATCTTAATTCTGTGGCAAGAGTATGATCGTTTTTACGTTCTTCTCCAACACCAAAACTTCCTCCCACAATTGCTTGTCGTCTTGCTGTCAAACCCCTTACTTTTCGTTGAACTGTATCTACAATATAGGCAGACACTTCTTCATTACCCAATTCCTCTTCAGCCGTTGCTTGTGTACCATACCATCGTTCTAACACATCTTCCCGTGCTCGTTGTGATAATGCGTCTAATGAGACGTTTGGCGTTCCTCTATACGCCCTCCTATTCAATTCTGAGCTTACTGCCATCCATAACGCTCCTTGAAATTGACCTTTCAGTGGACAATAGGTGTCTGCTTCTTCAAGCGCAATTTCTGCAATTGTTTGCCTAACATCGGCACCATCGATTTCAGAATCACCATACAATTGAGCGAGTTTTTCAATATCATGTTCAAATATCTGTTGAATTCCACTTCGCATTCTCTGCACACGCTTCAACTTGGGTTCTAAAGACGGCTCTTTGGCTGCTGCGGCTCGAATATCAGCATAACTCACTTCTTGCATGTCTAATCCTAACGCATCAGCTAACTCTTCGTGTTTGACGTAGAAGCTACCAAAGAATTGTTTCTCATCTGCCCTTCTCACTCGTCCTTTTTCTGTGTATTCCATACTATCAAAACACACCCACACTATATAAAGTTTACTACTCGAAAGTGACTATTTCAGTAAAATAACATTTCCACGTCCTTTTTTGACTTTTTCAACCTTTCCTATATGCTCTAGTTCCGTTACGATTAAACTCACTTTTGCCTCAGAAAGATACAACATCTCTTTCCGTAACTGTTTCTGACTAATACGACCATCATGCTTTCTCATTATCTCGAGTGCCTTCTCGATATGTCCTGGTTCTTGTTCTAAATCTTTCTTATGCTCCTCTACAGACTTCATACTCTCTGCTTTAACACGTTTTCGAAATACCTTAAGCGGACCATACTTCTTCCGTGCGCGATAGATCCGAAATAATGTAAAAAGAAAGACGATACCTGCTACCCAGTACGCCCATTTTCGTTCTGAAACTGGTTCTTCTTCTTTTGGAAAATACTCTTCGTCAGTATCGTGCCATAACTCATCTTCCTCGCTAAAATCACCCAGTAAGAATATATCAAACACAGTGTCACCTTTCACACTCACATCCTCTACAACTGTTAGTAATCCTTTTGTCGCAGTTATGGTATGCATTCCTTCAGTCACATCAAATGTATACTGTCCATCTTTGGAGAGATATTTCTGCCCATCTACTTCCACTAAGACATCTCCTGCTATGTTCAGATCTGTGTTATAAATTGTGCCATGCAGAGGTGCTGCTAATGCGAGTTGTACACATAATAACATGGCAATAGGTATAATCAGTTTTCGCATCTGTCACAAGAAACAATGAACTGATTTAAAGATATCGTTATCTGTAGAGGAAATCTCTTCTTCGGGGTGTACGTGGTTCTACTCTTCTAATCGTAGTACATCCCTCAATAAGATTACTAATTTCATTGGGAGAGAAAGCAGCATCTTTTCTTGTCTCTAATGCTTTCTTTACAGTAAGATATATATCAGCATCTGTTGGGTTAGTAATAGGCATCGTAAGAGCATGGTTATCTACTGTTCTCTGCCTATTCATCTTCCCTACAATTGGTGCTGTAATAGAATAATGAACTTTGTTCTCCCCAATTATGCAAATATCTAATGACATTTGATTTCGCTCATATTTCGCCATTTTCCATCTGAAAGTCATATCTATTATAAATATTGTCAAGTAACTACTTGGAAATACTAACTTAACCGAAACCTTTAAATAAGAGTGGCTTCTCTCCAGTAGTAAACATCTATCACCTCTTTTTCCCCAAGCCAGCTTTCGGGCTGGCTAGGGGTTTATTTTTATATAATGTAGAAAATTCTTTGTTTGAATGCCACAAGTACCAGGGTACTGTTCTCTCTGGCGCTTCGGTTTTTATAACTCACTTCATTCGTTATCCTCAGCGTACATTTCACACATACATAGTATTACCTTGCTACCGGAGGGTACTTATGTCTATTACTCTCTCTTCCTTCTCATAACCATAAAACTAATCATTACTGCAACAACAAATCCTAAGACAAATCCTGTAAAAAATAACCACGTTTCCGTATCCAACTCAATCTCAAGAGCTTTCTCCTCGGGGAAATAAATGCTTAATTCACTCATTTCTAAGGCATATTCAAGATAGACTAATCCGGTATGTTGTTCCCGTTCCTCCAGTGATTGAGCATACTTGTAATATGAATAACCTAAAATGGGAAAACTTCCTGCAGCACTATTTTCTGCTATCACGCGGGCAGCAGCATCTCTCTTGGTTTGAAAAAACAACTCACTTGTTTCATTATTCAATCCGAAGGAACTTAAGATGGCATTCGAATCTGCTTTCGCTTGCGTCGCAGTAATTAAGCAAAGAGCTGGTTCCTTTTCCTCTAACGATTTTCGTGCAACACCAATTTTGTCGTTAATATGTTCAACTAAGGTTGGATTCAAAAAAAGACTCACGTACTGATGGCGCTGTTCCGCTTCCGAGATTTTTTGTATGCAGGACGTTCGAAGTACATCTTGATTAAGTGCAAACTTTTTTCCATTCATCGCAAAGAATTGCGTCCATGAAATCGCGGAGAAGAACCGTTCCTCCGCATACGCTAACCTGTTTTGATTCCCTTGGAGACTTTCATTGTTGCTTGTGTTGAATTCTTCAATCTGTAACTGCACATCTTGTAACCTCTCTTTCACGACCATGAGTGTTTGTAAATCTGAAATAGTATCAATCTTCTCCTCGGAAACTTTGGTGAGAAGTGCATCTTTTTTTCGCTGCAAAATGACGAAATCATGTTGAAGCTGCTGAAGAGATCTGTTCTCAGATCTATAAAGTTCACGGCGAAGTTGAATGTTGTTTCCAAAACAATAACTTGCAGATGAATAATAGTCACCGACACGTGATGCATTGAGTGCAATTTCGTTTCGTTGGTCGATATCTTTTGTGATGTTTTCATCGATTGCAACATCACCCGCACGAATTTCTGTTTGAATCTTCTCCGTTCTGTCACATAATACAGTTTGTAATTGTTGCATAATTTGTTGGTATTGGGGATTTTCTTGCACTACCACAACGCCACCATTGAGTTGCTCTCCCGTTAATTCAAGCAAGACTTCATCTAATGATACTACTTCCTTCACGGTGATTGACAAATTCTCACTACCATACTGTATGACATTAAGTGTCTCATTTCCTTGTTTGTGTTGTCCTGCGCCAAGCGGAATTAACGCGGTTGCATGTCCTTGTGCAGCTGATGCTTCCACTTTCTCCTTCACACCACCCACTGGACCGATGATTGCACCAGAATTAATCGTGCCGGTAATGGCAACATTGTCTGTATATTCTAAATCACGGACAGCAATTGTGGTAAGTGCTGCGATTGCCGCTCCCGCCGAAGGACCACCAATGATACTTGACGATGATTTAATCGTGTAAATAAAATCAAATTTGTCACAATCCAACTTGTAGTGCGAACACGCAATTTCTTTCGCAAATCTCGTGGAAATTTGTGTATCTACTTTTGTTGCAGGGAACGTGTCTAAAAAAACCCTTCCAGATCCTCCTTCGCGTAATTCTAGTGTTAATTCAGCGGAACTTCCCTGCAATTCGCCGTCTGCACTTTCTTGTACTGCGAGAAGTGGAAGTGAATATTCTTGCTGTGCTAGAATGGAGAATGAGAGAAGTACAATTAACACTAAAACCAATACACTCTTTTTCATAGTACATGAAGATAAGAAGGAACTTATAAAGATTGTTATGCTAATGGTTTCACATCATCGCCTGATACGCTATACTTCACAACCATCCCTCTATAAAAATGATCCCCTCCCTCTCTTCGTGCATCATATCCAGGTCTTTCTTCTGCAGGTATGAACGATCCTAAATCCACGCCGATACATGGCACATCTGTAGACTCACCGTACTCCCTTGTTCGTGTTACTCGTACCGTTGTGCCTTCTGGGAGCTTGTCTAAAAATTCATCTTTAAATTTATCCGCAATTCCCATCTCTTTGCAAAGATAGATTACCTTTAAATACTTTGTTTAACTCGAGGCTATAGATGATGCAACATCTTCACTTTCTTCGTCTCTAAGTACTTTGTGTTATACTTATTCTTCTTGATAATGCAAGGCACTCTTTCAACAGAAAGACCTTTCTCTTCTAACGCCTTCACCTTTGCAGGATTGTTTGTCATTAAACGAACTGATGTAATACCATACTTGTGTAATACAGTAACAGCATCATCGTACGTTCGAAGATCATTCTCAAACCCTAATGCTTCATTAGCCTCAACCGTATCCATTCCTTGATCTTGTAACGAATATGCTTTCAATTTGTTATGTAATCCAATGCCTCTCCCTTCTTGAGATAAATAAATAATCATACCTGCACCTTCCTCATGAATCATTGCCATTGCATACTCCAACTGGTCGTTACAATCACATCTCAATGAACCTAACACCTCGGATGTGAAACAAGAAGAATGGATACGAACAAGTACATTGTCTTTTTCTAGAACATTCCCTTTCAAAAGTGCTATCTGTTCTCCAAATTCAACTAATGAAAATGGACCATATTTTGTAGGTAAGGAAATAGTAACATTATCCATTCTTCACCATCTCGATACAACTTTCCATCACATGCCCTGCTCGTGGAATTCTCTCAATTGCCTGCGCTTTACTCATACCTGGACCATTCACCCCTAACACAACTGGCTTACCATACTGTAACGAAAGATCTGTAATCTTACTCGCAACTGTATATGCAATGATTTGATCATGATCTGTACTGCCTTTCACGATAGCCCCTAGTGTGACGACTCCATCAACATTTTCAATTATCTTCTTCACACCGTATGGTACTTCGAAACTACCCGGCACTTCACATACTTCTACTTCAACATTAGCCTCTTTCGCTGCTTGCTGTGCGACCATCAACATTTTCTCCGTAATTTCTTCATAATACCATTTTGAGACAACAATTCCTATTTTCATTGTATTCCTCCAGGGAATGCCTGAAAATTTCTAATTTTCATTGTATTCCTCCTGCATCATCATATCCTTGTCTTTTTCCTATGCCAGCATTTTCCAATAATGCAGTCTTCCCTTTCACTAACGCCAACGCATTGAGTGTATGCTTCCGAACTCGATCAATACAAATTTCTTTTTGTTTCTGTTCATCATCAACCGCTTCTTTCTCATGTAAAAATATTTTGAGAATATGTTTGTTCGTCATCAATTCTGCATTAATCAATCCTTGATTCGCTTCATGCGCACAGACTTCATCAATATCTTCTTTCCCTACCCAGGCAAGTGCAACAACAATATCGCAATTATATTCTTCTATAAGTTTTTTACATGCAACGGGAAGGTCTTTAAACCCTGGCACGACGTATCGTTCTATTTCTATTTCTTTGTCATTTTGACGTATGGTTTCTGCTGTTATTCCCCCCATATTCACACGAGCGAACATCGTATCTGCGATACCTATCTTCATGAAAGTGTCACCTCATCGTTATCATTTAACTCTAATCTCTCACGTAAGTTGGCATTCGCAATTACCTCAGCCGTATCTTTAGTATGCGTTGTCCGTTCTGGAAAAATTACGTGCCCCTCAACCTTCTTCCCATTCACACTAATTGTAATAGGATACGCAACTAATCCGCCGAAGGTTCTCTCTTTGGTTACAAATCCTGAAATCATAATTCGTTGTAACGATGAAACGAACACATCACGCTTCTCTTTATCAACTTGTAAATTAAGTGTTCCTTCAAATGGTGTATAACCCAATTTTGATGCAAATTGTTCTTTATATCCTTGCAATGACATGTAATACTTCCCTTCACCAAGACCTGAAACAACTGTTCCCACAATACCTTTTTTGCTATTTCCAAAATAATGTTCTAAAAGATGATATTGCTGTTTTAATAACGATAATCCTTTCTCACTAATTTTTACTTTGATACCATTCCCTGTAATCTTCCTCACGACAAACCCCGCATCCTCCATCTCTTTCAATTTACGAGACACCGTCTGTTGAGAACAATGGACATCTGCTGCGATTTTGCCAGTAGAGGTTTCACTACTTCCTTTCTCCATGAAATATGTAAGGACTGCTATTGTATCATTCCACATAATTACTCAAATTTAGGTAGCTACTTAAAAAAGTTGTGGTTGTGTAAACGCAGCAAGAAGCGACCCATTCGCTTGCTCATACGCTTGACAAAGCCTGGCAAGATCCATATACAATGTTGGCGCGTTGGACGTATCGAGAAGTCGAACATCTATTAATCGTAGACCGCCTGCCAAGGTTTGTGTTCGTTCTTTATTTCTTCTTGCTAAAACACCCTCTCGTAATCGTGCTTCAGAATATCGTGCAATGATACGGTTAATGGTTGTATGTTGTCTCTCTTCTCGCTCTTTTTCCCCTTTATCATATAATTTTGGCCCTAGTGTTGCACCTTCCAATAACGTTCCTAATGAAGGCGTTTCAATATATTTTCTTCCAAGCGTTGTCTTACCACTTTTTCCCACTAGAGTATCAAACGCAACATACTCAACAGAAGGACTTGCAGAAGGATGTGGTAATGATGCTAAGGCTCCTCGTACTGCATACACATTCCCAACCCTAAATTCTGCCATATTCCTTGTAACTACGAATTCTTTTAAAATATTTATATGTTCTAACAGCAACGTTTATTCCGCCAAATTTGCCATCACAACAGAAAACGCCTCTGGACATCGTGAAGGACGTTTAAGCGAAATGTGGTTACATTCTACCACGATATGATCAGACCCTTCTAATGCAACACTCTCTTTCGTAACTAACCCGTCTCCTTTACCATCAATATCCCCTGCAATGGTGTAATAGGTAATTCCTTTCTTGTTTTCTGGTAATTGTTGTAGAAACGAATGATTCCTAGATAATTGAACAAAATCTGCATGTACTTTTGATTGTCCTTCATCAACCAATTTATCAGCCACTTTCCCTACCCCATACAATCCGCCGTGATTGGGTGTTCCAAGCATGAATACTTTTCTTACTTTTGTTGAATCCAATTCAAGATATGACCGAGCAACGATCCCGCCCATTGAATGTGTCACGATATCTACCTTGGGAGCACCGGTACATCTCGTGATTTTCTCGATAATCTTCTGTAGATTGTGTGCATATTCTTCTATCTCTCCAATTTCTAATTTGGAAAGATACGTGGCACGTACTACGATTGGTTTTGTCATATATCGAAGTTGCGCACAGGTTGTTTGAGAAGTCAACAGTCCTTTATCAATATACCCTTCTTGTGCAAGTTGTTGTTGCATCTCTTTCATGGAATATTCTGATATGCGCTGACTATACACTGGATTAAATCCATGTATCATAAGAACTGGGTACATGCCTTCTGGTGCGATGCCGGGACTGTCTTCAACGGCCGATTGAATTATATTGCTTTTAATGACATCAACCGTATATTCAAAATTGAGGGCTGCTACTAAGAGGAGGACAAGAACGACAATCCAATATCGACGTTTCATAGAAGGAAAATACGTTGTTTTGTCTTAAATCTTTCTACAGAGAGAACGTAAAGAAATGTTAGCAAGATCGTAATGTTGACATAATTTTTCAAGTTCTTTGTATACGTTAGGCTGTTCAGACGTGTCAAGTAATGTAATGTGAACATGTACTAACCCACCTGCGTTTGTTTGTGCTTCTGCAGTTCTCCATTCTCTCTGTACTCCTTCTCTCAACTGCTCTAAATCTTTTTGCGTAATAATTCCATCAATTGTGCTGAATCGTTTTGGATTTCCTCTAGGGTAATACACCGCTCCTTCCAACGGTGATTCTGCATTTTCACCTAATTGGATGTATCGTCTGCTGAGAACTTCTCCTTGATCCCTATCAAATCCAATATATCGTTCTTCAATGACTTTTTGTGCTGGATTTGCAAACCATGAAATCCTTGCTGTGATATGATACATGTTTCCCTGTTGAAATTCCGCCATGTCTTACTATTAGGTAGATTCTTTTAATTGATTTATATTCTCCACACCATAACACTAATAAGGATAAACACACTTCTTCTCTTCAATGCCAAAAAAGAGGAAAACAATAGGTCTCGCACTCGGCGGTGGTGCTGCGAGAGGGTTGGTACATATCGGTGTGCTGAAAGTACTACATAAACATAAAATTTACCCTGATTACATTGCAGGAACATCGATGGGTGCGATTATTGGTGCGGCGTATGCGGCAAACAGATCGCCGGATGAATTACATGAAATCGCATCGACGGTTGATTGGAAGAAGATGGTGGATTTCACCGTCCCTAAATCAGGTATCATTAAAGGTGACGCGATTGAGAAAGGATTCCAAAAACTGGTGAAATTAAAATCATTCAAAGAGCTTGTTATACCACTTCATGTTGTTGCCTATAATGTTACTAAGAAACAAAAAGTCATTTTTTCGAAAGGTGATGTCGCGAAAGCACTTCGTGCATCGTCCTCCATCCCAGGGATATTCTCACCTGCACTCATTAACGGAAATGAATATATTGATGGTGTTGTTGTAGATCCGACTCCGTTCGATGTTGTACGAGAAATGGGCGCGGATATCATCATCGCGGTTGATCTTTATAATAAAGATAAACGGGGGAAAGCGGTGGCACCGAAGAAGGGTAGTTTAATGCAAGAGTTGAGAGAAAAATTTCTCATAGTCGAATTACTGAATTTAAAAAATCTTCTTTTTCCAGAGAGATGGCCAAAATTACTTCGACGATTCTTACAATGGATTTTTGACAAAGTCTTATACCCTGCTAAAGTTCTTCGAATTCTTGCAAAGAAGGAACTACCACCTATCACGAGAGTGATGTACGACTCGTTTAACATTGTTGTCAATAGTTACGCGAAAGAGCGTATGAAGAATGGCGATATTGATATTAAGTTACGTCCCGAATTTAGAAATTTACGGTGGGCAGATTTTGATAAGGTTGACCAGTTCGTGAGATTAGGCGAGAAAACAATGGAAGTGCAAATGAGGAAGTTGAAGAGGAAGTTGAGGTAATGTTACCAAGGTGGTGAAATATCACGAAATTGTAATAAGGGAGTATCCATAGATCTTATTGCAGCATCCGCATTCACAAGTGTTTTGTATAATCTTCTATCCTCTATCATTTCTACATAGACTCTTTGAAGGCCACCAACACCTGTAGTACTCTCTGCAAGCCAACTTTTTCCTTCATAAAGTTCTCCTTCCTGTGTTCTGTCAATAATGCCATCTAACGCATCTACCATCTCCTTATCTGGACCACCTACACCTTCTAAAAGTAGACTTACTCTTCCTTCTGTGATTTGTGCATATCCTCTTGATGTTCCCTTGCTCCAACCAACATAGTTCTGCGAAGTGACATCTCCAGTCTCATCAGCACGTCGAGTACTTACCAGATACACTATATTTTCTTTTATCCCCATACGCCAGAATTTAGTCTCAACATTCTTAAATATTTATATTCTCTACTCCATAACTTCTCGGATTAACTTCACATCTCGATATTTAATGTGTTCCTTCTTACCCGTTTTAGAATTTTGTAAAAAGATATCTTTGCCCATCGCGCGCACAACATGTTTCTCGCCGCCATACATGACGAGATCTCCTTTTCGAAATGGTGTTGGTCTAAACAGCACCGTTACTCGATACAACTCTTTTCCATCTTTTTTGGTATGTAATGAAGCAGTTACCGTTAACTCTCCTCCAAACCGTTTCTGTAATTGTTTTCCAAGTCCCCTTGTTAACTCGTTATCAGACATAAAATAATCTAATCCATTTTTCAACTCAACTACTTTTGCTACTTTTAACTCACCTTTTGCACAGACTTTTTCAACATAATCAACAACGTCTTGACTAATCTCTCGTAATTGTAAGGTTGCTTCATAGTACTTAGGATGTTTGTTAGTTAAATCACGAACCATGCTTTGACATTTCCCTTCTTCTTTTTAATATTTTTGTCACAAGACATTTAAATAGGCTTTCGTCACAGCAAACTATGGTTTTTGGAAGGATTCAATATACACTGCCAGCTCTTGAGCAAGAAAGTAGACCTTTTGTTGATGAGCGTCTTGTCAATGAGGGTATTATTGCCAGTTTTAGTACTTCAATTACGACAAATAGTGAAACACCTCTCACTCGTTATTTTCTCTCAACTCGTATTCTTCTTCGAACACTCCTCCCAAACTCGGCAGAGCACGCAAAAATTTGTAATAAACTCACACGGTATTTCGCACTTTCTTATAGAGGGTATGAAGTGCATGATTTTGGGGATGTACTCATCCAAAGAACAGGTGTTGGTAGACCGAATCGATCTGATTTTGAGAGAGTTCTTGATATCACGAGTAAACTGACCGGGCGGACCTATATGTTCATGCATGATCCAATTGACGTTACAAAAAATCACTTTCCCTTTATTCAAAGTGCACTTGTCTTCAGTCATCATCCTGCGGTTCTTGCAAGACAAGATGTCCCAACTCTTTTGCGTCATTACTCTTCTGATCTTTCAAGAGTTGTTACGCAGATCGGAGGGGCAGTACTGAGGAGTGACAAAAACAAGTAATTTTATAAAGGACACCCCATTCTAGCGAGTATGAGACCAATTATGTTTACGGCACTTCTTGCGCTAAGTGGTTGCAACGATCCAGAACTGTTATCTTCTCAAGAAACAATTCCACACTATGATGTATCCTCTGATCCAAATGGAAGAACTATCCTCGATACATCTACTCTTCCATTAGTTGTGGATATGGGTATTTTGGGAGATACTCTTGTACGTGATGATTGTACTGAACCGGGCAATCAAGATCATCCTGAATGTCAAGATCTTGGCGTTGATATGGCTGTAGATGCTGCTCTTGAACCAGACGTTACTCGTTGCTCAGTTACACCAGGTAATTGTTATGCGCTCTTTAACGTAGATGGACAAAACATTGCCGTTGCTGGAAGTTCTGACCATCTTGGATTATATGAAATTGGTGGTTCATTACGATTATGTACGCTTGATGTACTTGAAGGGCATGGGGTATTTGGGAATACGATTGGAGATCATCCTCGTGCACGAGTGTATGATATTTCTCGTTGTCTTGATAGTGGCAGTGGTTTTGATAATTTATGTGAAGATCCACTTATTTCAGATGGTAATCGTACAGTCATTGCACAAGCATATGATCAATTTTTAGTATCAGACACATCTGGTGATCAAATTCCTTCTGACCATATTCTCTACGTAGCATGCGAAGAACAGTAACCTTTTTATCTTCCTCCATTCTCAAATTCCAATGCAAGGTACATTAATCGTTATTGATGGTATTGATGGTTCTGGGAAAGGAACGCAAACGAAACTTGTTGTACAAAGATTGGAAGAGGAAGGATATAACGTGAAGATGGCGGACTTTCCTCGGTATGACGAATGGTCTTCTGCGTTCGTCTCACGATATTTACGAGGTGAGTTTGGAAAAGCGAATGAGGTAACACCGAAACAAGCATCTTTATTTTATGCACTTGATAGGTATGCTGCAAGTTCTCAAATTCGGCAATGGTTACGGGAAGGCGCGATTGTTATTTCCAATAGATATGTAAGTGCGAGCAAAGGGCATCAGTTGGGTAAATTAATAAATCAGGATGAAATGAATGAATACCTCTCTTGGCTTAATGAGTTAGAATATGGAACATTACAAATTCCGAAACCTGATTGTACCATTTTTTTACATATGCCACCAGTAATCGGACAAAAATTAGTAGAACAAAAACAAGCACGAGAGTATTTGCAAGGTGCTACAAAAGACATTCATGAAGCAGATCTTTCTCATTTACAAAATGCAGAACGAGCGTTTCTGTTTTGTGTTACAAATGATGCACATGAAAACTGGCATCATATAGTTTGTGCAGAAGGAAATCAACCACGGACCGTTGAAAGTATCAACAATGAATTATATCAAAAAATAAAAGAAATAATTACTCTTCCTCCTCCTTAAAAAACGAATCCAATTTTTGACATTTTGCTTGTTCTTTGTAAGAAATCACATCTATCACCTCTTTAATTGACATCTATCACTACATACAAATTTCTTGTGATATATAAATACTCCTACTGTTGAAAATAGAGAATTCATCCCGATACCACTCCAGAAAAAATATTGTGATGTACTCAATAAAATAGTGGTGTTAAAGTACTACTATTGCGCACTCTACTTCTGCACTAACGATATTGTTTGATGGCTTGCCAATTCACCAGAAATAGCATCAATTTTCACGTTTAAGAATTTAAGTGTTTTACTAATTGATGAGAAATTCCATAAAATTTTTCCCTTAAACGATTGTAACACGACAAATCCATCACCAATTGATTCAGATGGAAATAACGCTGCATACTGTTCCTTCGCCTTTATTTGTGCATCTGAAAATGAAACTTTCACATCTACTAATTTCAATGCTTCCACATTTTCATCTGGTTTCTTGAAGACGTCATCTGCAGGTTTAATCTCAAACCCATTCGCACTAGAAACAAAGACGGTAATTTTATCTGCATCCTTGGAGTAGTACCCAACTTCCCATTCACCTTTTAATTCTAACGTTGCACTCA